>CAYSHS010000018.1:0-19052 GCA_964430845.1 uncultured Pirellulales bacterium
TGTAGAAATTGTTCAAAAAGAATTGAATCTTGTCCAGAAAAGTGACGCAGGCGAACTGGAAAGTATAGTTGACCAGGTTCTTGCTGAAAATCCCGAAGCTGTCACAGATGTCACTTCAGGCGGGAAAAAAGAAAAGAAAGCAAGGGGTTTTCTCATGGGTCAGGTAATGCAAAAATCAAAAGGTCAGGCAAATCCGAAAGTAGTTTCCGAAATCCTGGCTAAAAAGCTTGGTTAAATCATTTTTGTAGGGTGTGCTGTGCACACCAATTTGTCTATGACGAAATTATGGAACCGGAGCACAAAATGAAAATAGAAAAAAGCAGCAATATCAAAAAATCACCTGTAAACATTGATGGGGCAAAAGATGTCGAGATTAGATGGCTCATTTCCAAAGAGGACGGCGCTAATAATTTCGCTATGCGAATGTTCGAGCTTCGCCCCGGCGGTCATACTCCCTTGCACAGCCATCCCCACGAGCACGAAGTCTTTATTATAGAGGGCAATGGAACATTTCATTGTGAAGGAAAAGAATATAAATTCGGCCCGGAGCATGTGATTTTTGTGCCGGGAAATGCCATGCATAACTTCCAGAATACAGGCGATTCACTGCTTAGATTCCTTTGTCTTATTCCGGCTTCAGCGGTATAATAATACTCGTCTTTAAGGAATTGATATAAATGACAGGTAAGGAATTTATAAATTCTCTGGCAAACGGCAAATCGGATATAATCCAGCTTTTGCTCGATATTCTTTCCGATACAAATTCACGTTATTGTCTTATCGGGGGTCTTGCTGTAAACGCTTATACTGAGCCTGTCGTAAGTCTTGATTTGGATATAGTCGCGGCGTCTGAAAATATTGAGGATATTTGCAAAGACGCTATAAATAATAATTTGAAAGTCGTGGAATTTGAGCATAGTATAAATATTTCAAGTGCAGATTCAGATTTGCGGATACAACTGCAAACTGACTCTCAATATCAGAAATTTGTCTCATCCGCTCAGGATAAGGACGTTCTTGGCTATAAAATGAAAGTGGCAAGGATTGAAGATGTCTTGCAGGGGAAAGTCTGGGCATACATGGACAAAGAACGTCGAAAAAGCAAACGCCAGAAAGACCTCGCTGACATTTTCCGCATCATAGAAAAATTCCCAGACCTAAAATTATCACTACCGCGAAATATTCAGGAAGAGTTGGAAAAATGAAAGTAACTTATTATCACCAAACTGATACGCTCACTGTGATTTTCGCTGAAAACTCTTGTAGTTGAGAGCGATGGGGTGGATTCCTGCCTTCGCAGGAATGACATGCTGCATTTTATCCGTTACGGCTTAATAGCAGGATTTTTATCTTTTCTCGTGGATTCTGTGTTCTGTGCCTGCGCGGAGTCTTTTTATGTTTTCGCGATGGCGGAGAATTACCATTATCGGTATTGCGAAAGCGGGGATTAATAATGGCCAGAGCGTGATAAATTGCCAGTCGTCTCGTATGAATATCATCGAGATTAAAGCGATAGGGAAAGAGACAGCCGCGATGATAGAAGCTAACGAGACGTATTTCCAGAGTATCAGGACTGCAAGCCATATTAAAATAGCGATAACTGCACAAATTGTATAATAAGGCCAAAGACCGAGAGCGATACCAAAACTTGTCGCAACTCCTTTGCCTCCTTTGAATTTAACATAAACAGGGAATACATGCCCTAAGATTGCCGCACATCCTACCGTAAGCCAGAGAAACAGTACGATGATTTTTTCATTTGGGGTCTGAACAGACAGCGGCGTAGTAAAAGGCATCACCGCGAGCATCGGTATCAGGCCTTTGAGAACATCAAGAACAAAGCAGATATATCCCCATTTTTTGCCGAGTGCCCGGCTGACGTTGGTTGCACCGATATTGCCTGAGCCTGTCGAACGCAGGTCTTTGCCATGTGTTTTGGCGATTATAATTCCGAAAGGTATCGAGCCGAGCAGGTACGCTCCGGCGATAGCAATTGCGAAAACTGGATACATTAATTTGTACCTTTCTTTGTTAAGATTGTTTCGTAGAGTTCAGTTAGCTGCCTGGCGACTCTTCTGATTGAAATATCTTCCTGAAGATTATCTTCGGCTATAGCCTGCGAGGTCTTGCGTATATTATTTGTATTTGTGTAAAAGGCAATTGCCTGGGCTAAAGCAGTGACATCTTCGGGTGAATCAATTATTTTGCCGTGCCTGTTATTTACGAAAAGGTCACATGCTCCGTTATATTTCGTAGTGATAACAGGCTTGCCTGCTGCCAGCGCTTCGAGAATGAACCTGCTCGATGGGTCATAAAAAGTTGGCAGAACAGCTACATCAATTATTGCCAGCGCATCCTGAATATGGCCAAGAGAGCCTAAGAAAACAACATTTTTCGGTGCGATTGATTTTGCCAGAAGATAGTATTTTTTTGTTTTATCGCGGCCTGTCACAATTAAATAAGCCTTGCGTTCTGTTTGCCTGCCGGAAACGAGCTGCATTGCTTTTATCATTGTCGGCAATCCCTTCAATCTGAAGTTATTAGCGGCGAAAAGAAGCAGCACAGGATTATCGGCTTCCTTTAGACCAAATTTCATAAGAATCTCTGTTCGGAGCTTGTCTGCCTGAGAGGAGTCTGTTTGTTTTGCTATTTTGACACCGTTTGGAATTATGGAAATACGCTGAGAATCGGTGTTGTAGTGTTGTATGAACTGCTCTGCGACGTATTGCGAAAGGGCCGCAATAACCGGGCCATTATTCACTTGTGCAATTTTTCGCTCGGCCTGCAGAAGAGTTGTCCTGCGCGAATTAAATACGGAAAATGCTTTTTTATAAAATTCGATAAATTTATTCTGATAGCTTGCCGCATTGCGAACTATGGTTTCTGCATAAGTTCCGCCGCGGGGCTGGTAAACGTTTGCAAAATCGAATGGTAAAACGCTGTGAATAATGTCGTACTTGTTTTGGTCTAAGTATTCGCGAAGCGTTTTCTCGTAGATGAAAAAGTTCATACGCTTGCCTGCATTATTCCGGCACAGGATATGGATATTTTTGCCGGTAGCCTGACCTTTAGCCGCGAGTATGTCAACATTATGACCAGGAGCCGAAAGTGCCGCACGCAGCTCGAGGGCTGAGCGTTCTGCTCCGCCGAGCTTAATGTCTGCACGTTCTATAATGATTGCGATTTTCAAAGCCATAGCAGAATATAACCTTTATCCTCTCATTTTGCAAATGGAGCTTTCCTGCCATGTTTTTTGTCATGCTGAGCCATTTGGTGAACTTTTTTCATAACCTTTCTGATGAAAATTATATCATCCTGGTTTAATTTCTTATGGTTTGTATATTTGAGAAAAAAACGCAGCCTGTCGGTTCGAGAAAAATATTTGCCCGGCGCAGAATAATAAAGCTGGGCAATATCTTTGATTTGAAAACGCCTGCTCAGCAAAAGCGGCCTAAAAGCCCTCGCAAGGTCTATAAGGTAAAAGCCTTCATGTTTATTGTAAAAAATGTGTGACATGTATAAATCCCTGTGGCGGTAATTTGTTTCATGAAATTTCTTTATAAAATTTGCAAGGCCTGAGATGAATATTCTTCGCAGTTTTATATTTTCCGGAGATATTTTGCCTTCGAAGCAATCCGGCAGCTTTCGCTCGAGCGCTTCTGCATCGGGAATCTTTTCAGTTATGAAAAAACTTCTTTTTTCAAAAAGGGAACCCCACTGCCGACCATAAGCGATGGTTTTTGGTGTGTTTATTCCCGCTTCCCTGAGAAATTGCGATGTTTCATATTCCATGAAGCCCAGGCTTTTCCTGGCCCGGCCTGCGAGCCATGTTTTCAATTGAATACCGATTGGCGGATTGTCATAACGCTTGAGATAAAAAGTAGTTTTACGTGGAGAATTGACTGCAAATTCAAGGCGGCTGCGAAAACTTGCGAGATTTTTCTTATTGAGATTTTTAGCCGCTTCAAATGTAAAGATTTTATCGATAGAATCCAAACCAATATTACTCAAAGCAGGGATGTATTCAGAATCGATAAAAACAGATTCAGAAACTTTAATGAAATTTTGCCTTGTAAATATTTTTAAGTGTCCCTGGTTATTATTCAGGAGTTGTTCTGCAGCGTTTAAAACAATTTCAACAGGGATTGATTCCATGCAAATACGTTCCTGTAACCTGCAGTCAGGTTTTTGACAGGGTGAGCAGGTGACATTACCTGTTATCTGGATTTCGTTTTCGTATTGGGTATCTGTCCATGCGGGATCGTTCGGTCCGAACAGGGTGATTACTTTGCGTCCAAGAGCAACTGCGATATGTCTCGGACCCGTATCGTTTGCAATAACCAAATCAGACTGGGAAAAAAGTGCTTTCAACTGTCCCAGGTTCAGGGGAGCAGAAGCTAAATTTATAAGTTTGTTTTTTAAGTCCGGCTTTGATAATTCTTTTGAAAAACAAATTTCTTTAGCGATTTTTTGTTCCGCCGGATTTGCAGAAACTGAAATAATAACAGTCGCATTAAAATCAGAAATCAAATTTTTAGCTGTTTTTGCGAATCTCTCAGCCGGCCAGCATTTGCTGGGTCCGAACGCTCCGCCGGGGACTAAAATTACGACCGGTCCGGCTGCATTGAAAATTTCAGGCAGCCTGGTCTCCAATGACTCAATATCCTGTGGATTAACAGATAATTCGAGTTTTTTATTTGTCGTATCGGCATCGAGTTTCGATGCGATCGCGAGATAATAATCGACCATAGAAAGAGGTTTGAACTTGCCGTTAGATATTTTGGGAGGATGGAGTTTTTCAGTCAGCAGGAAACCTCGCTGTTCTCTGTCATAACCAGTTCGTGAAGGTATTTTTGCAAGAAAAACAGTCAGCGCCGAAGCAAATGAGTTTTTGAAAAGAGCTGCGTGAGTGAATTTTTGTTCCTTTAATATTTTTGCAATCGAGAACGGATTTTTGCCGTCATATTCCAGCCAGTCATCGTTAAAAGGACATGGTGACAAAATCCTGCGGACTGTCGTATTGGCTAAGAAATAAATTTTACCGGATTCGTATTTTTCCCGGATAGCCCGCAAGGCAGGCGTGCAGAGAATTGCATCGCCCATGGGAGAAGGCAGCCAGACTAAAATTTTTATATCCTGCATTTCGCATTTCGCATCCCGCTTTAAGGTTTGCGGGATACGCTTTATACTTTTATTTTCGTCCCTGCATCATGTAGAACGTCAGTGCCATGAGCTGTAGAACGACAGCGAAGCCGAGTGAAATAAAAACCGAATCGCTCCTGCTCTCGGGACTCATTATAAACCAGACTGTAATCAGCAGGCAGAATAAAACGAGTATCTGTACAATGCCTGCCAAAAGTCTCATTATGGAAAATTCACTGAATAAGTCTTCCCTCTGCATTTTCCTGAGCTGTGCTGCTATATCGTTTAACAGAAGCTCGGTTTTATTCCCCGAAGGCTGCTGATTTTGATTTTTAATTTCGGAATTTTCCTGTTTAGGCTTACTTTCCTGTTCGACTGTTTCAGTTTGAAATTCGGTAATTTCAGGCATTTGTTCATATTCTTCGATAGTTTGTTCGATAACCTGCTCTTCTATTTTCGGAGTTGTTTCTGTTCCTGTTTCAACTACCTGTGTAACAGGTTCTTTTGTTTTTACCTGAGCCTGTTGACCCTGGTTTTTAGGTTCAGAAGGGCTGCGCAGGTATTTTTTAATTATATTTATTGCTTCCTTTATATTTACCGCTTTATAGTCGGGAGTAATATTTGATTGAGAATCGCGCGAATCTTTCTGTTTTACACGGTAAGGAGAATCTATCAATATTGTTTTACAGCCTGCTTTTGTTCCGGCTTCTATGTCCCGGCTGCTGTTTCCGATGCACCATGACTGACCCAAATCGATTTTCATCTCGGCATACGCCCTTAAAAACATTCCTGGATTCGGCTTCCTGCAATTGCTTTCCTTACGGTATTTCGGAACAATGCCGTCAGGATGATACGGGCAATAATAAATCTTGTCTAAATAAGCATTTTTTTCTGCCAGCAACTGCTTCATGCGGTCGTGAATTTGCTCCAGTTTTTTTTCAGTAACAATTCCACGTGCGACACCGGACTGGTTGCTGACGACAATCAGCTTGTACCCGAGTGATTTTAGCTGGATAAGCGCTTCGGGAACTCCATCTATGATTTTTACCTGCTCCGGATCACTTATGTAACCCGGGTCTTCTATCAGTGTGTCGTCCCTGTCTAAAAATATTGCTTTGTCGGCCATGTAAAATATATCCCGCCCGGTCTAAATGTTCACAAAATATTTCTCTACAAGGTCACAGATTATATGATAAGCAAGCTGGTGAATTTCCTGGCTCCGTGCGGTTGACTGTGAATCAGCGCAAAAACAGATATCGGCAATATGCTCGAGCTTGCTGTCACTTTTACCTGTAAAGGCTATTACAGTTGCACCGATTTTCTTGGCCAGCCCGGCTGCTGCTATTATGTTCGCAGAAGTCCCGCTCGTTGAAAATGCCCAGAGAATATCACATTCTCTTACAAGAGCCTGAACCTGCCGGGAGAAAATATGCTCGAAGGTATAATCGTTGGCGACTGATGTTAAAATGGAAGTATCAGTTGTGAATGCAATTGCCGGCAGTGCTCTTCTGTCTCGCTGGAATCTTCCGACAAACTCGCTTGCGATATGCTGTGCGTCAGCGGCTGAGCCACCATTGCCGCAGAGGTAGATTGTGCCGTTATGTTCTAATGCTTCGATAATCATCTCTGAAATTGACGCGATTTTTTCAATATTGTTTTTCAAAAACACATCTGTCAGCTTTTTATGTGACTCGATTGATTCGATTATTAATTTTTTCGATTTTTCATTCATCGGGATTTTGCCTGTAATGATTTCATTTTTTCTATCGTTGCGGTCGAGCTTTTACCTTCAACTATCGGTGCGAGAACAACTTTTCCCCCCGAAGATTCGACAAATTCTCTTCCGACAACACCTTTTTTCTCCCAGTCCCTGCCTTTTACGAGTATATCCGGCCTGACTTTCCGAATCAGGTTAAGAGGGTCAGGCTCATCGAAAATAGTAATATAATCGACCATTTCCAAGGCTGCCAGAACCGATGCCCTGTCATGCTGGTTATTCACAGGTCTGTCGGGACCTTTGATTTTCTGAACGGAGCTATCGCTGTTTAAACCCAATACAACTATGTCACCCTGCAATTTGCAGAATTTCAAATATTCGATATGGCCGGTATGAAGGATATCGAAGCAGCCGTTCGTAAAAACTATTTTTTTATGACGCTTGCGATGCCAGTTAAGCTCGTCAACCAATAAATCCACTGAGCGTACTTTGCTGGTGTCTGTTTGATTCTGGCTGATTATTTCGTCGATAATCTCGTCGATAGTTATAGTTTTATTTCCGAATTTTCCAACTTCGATACCACCCGCTATGTTGGCCAGCTCAACCGCAGTTTTATAATCGTACCCTGCGGCCAGAGTCATTACAATCGTCGATAAAACCATATCTCCTGCTCCGGTGACGTCATAAACGTCCCTTGGACGGGTCGTTATTATTTGATTTATCCCGCTGGTTTTCAGGTAAGCGCCGGATTTATCAAGTGTAATAATAACCGCTTCCAGCTTGAGCATTTCGACAAGTTTATTTGCCGCGTTTGCAAAATCCGTTTCGTTTTGCAGCTCGAAGCCTGCCGCGTTCGATGATTCCTGCCTGTTTGGTGTGATAGCTGTCGCGTCCTTGTATTTCGAATAATCACTGGTCAGGCATGGATCAATAATTATTTTTTTACCGGCCAGGTTTGCAGATTTAATCAATTCACTGCAAAGTGCTTTGCTCAGTAGTCCTTTATTGTGGTCCTGAAGACAAATTATATCAACTTTCGGGAGTCTTTCTTTGTATAAGCTCAGGATTCTTTCTTCCTGCTCAGGCTGGAGCGGGTCAGTCGATTCCTCATCCATTCTGAAAAGCTGCTGCTGGTGACGATGCTGCGCCAAGCCTATAAGTCTTTGCTTGCTGGTTGTCGGGCGATTTTCAATTTCCATCAAGCCCGATGTATCAGCCTTGATTTCCCGGAGCAGTTTGGTGAGGATTTTTCCGTGATTATCTTGTCCAATTATTCCCACACACACAGGAACAGCACCCAGCTCGGCAAGGTCTGCCGCGACAGAGCCTGCACCGCCGCAACTGTAATGTGCATTGTGTACTCTAAGAACGGGAACCGGTGCTTCCGGGCTGATTCTCAGGGCATCACCGTAAAGATAGATATCGAGCATGAAGTCGCCCACAATCATGACTTTCGGTGAGCCGAGATTTGTTACTTTTTTTAGAAGTTCTTCATACATAAGTCTAAAGAGCAAAAAAAATTATCTAATGTTGTGTCATGGGCTTCCAGCCCGTGCCACATATCAATCAATCCGAGATTTTACCTTCTAAAGTATCTTCAATCAAGCATCTTAATTTATCTTCACCAGTGAGGAATTTTATCTCGATAGCCAAATACGCCAGCGGCATATCTTTTGCGGATTCCAAGAGGCGAATTTTAGTCCAGTCTTTTTGAGTTGTTAAAATGATTTCCGCCCCGATATTTTGGGCTTGTTTTTTAATTTCAGTCAGACAATTATCTGTATAATTATAGTGGTCATCAAAAATTTTCGAGCCGACTACTTCATAATCCATGTTTTTTAACGTATTTATGAAGGAATCGGGATTACCTATACCGCAAAAAGCAAAAACTTTCTTGTTTTTGAAATATTCCAGTTTGATTTGCCTGTTATCAATCGTTTTGATATAAACGGGCTGATGGACTGTTCTGAATATAAGCATGTTCGGATTGATATTTCGCAGCCTGTCCTCGATTTTGCTCAATTGTGATTCGCTCAGGTAATCGCAGCGGGTGATGATAATTACACCGGCTCTTTTTAGCGAACTAATAGGTTCTCTTAACAGCCCGGCGGGGATAATCCTTCCATAACCAAACGGGCATGTTGCATCAATTGTTACGATTTCAAGGTCTCTTGCGAGTTTGCGATGTTGAAAGCCGTCATCCATAACCAGTACGTTCGCGGCATACTTTCCAATAGCCTGAGCGGCGCCTATAACCCGGTCGGGATTAATAACTACGTTGGCTTGCGGGCAGTTTTCGACAAGAAGTGCGGGTTCATCTTCACAGTTTTGAGTTTTGAGTTTTAAGTTTTGAGTGGTTTTGTATCCTCTTGTCAAAATGGCTATTCTGTAGTCAATTAGTCTGTGGTTTTTCGTCTGAGGTTCCGGGTCTGTTTTTATTTCGTTGCACAGCCAGGCTACCAGCGGGGTTTTACCTGTGCCTCCTGTGGTGATATTGCCGATGCTGATAACTGCCGCATCTACACGATGAATTGCAAAAATATGTTTGTCGTAAAAATAATTTCTGAGTCTTATAATCACGAAATAAATTTTTGATGCCGCAATAAGGATAATCCGGAGCAGACCTGCAGGGAAACCTTTGGCTTGACCTGAAATCAATTTCTGATAGCTTTTTTGATTCATATTATAAGACCTATTGGCTTTGTTTTAGCATTTCGGATAAATAGCATACAAAGATTTAGCCTTTTATACCACAAAAAAGAGTATTCTTTTATTCAGTTAGTTCACTACATTGCCGATTTTATACATGTTGGCTTATATTTAGGTGGGTATTAATGATCAAATGAGTTTTAGGTTATGAAATTTAGCGGGTATTGCAAGTATAAGGTGTAATGAAAATAAAATTTCTATATTCTATTGCATATAAAATGTTTAGCGATATGACGATAAAGCGTAAATTGATATTCGTCATAATGCTGGCCTGCACAATGTCCCTTATATTAGTCGGAACAGCGTTTATTTTCTGGCAGTGGTTTAATCTTCGCCAGTCAATGGTCCGCTCGTTATCGACACAGGCAAAAGTTATCGCGGATAACTGTAAAGCCTCGATAACTTTCAACGAGCCTCAGGATGCCAATGATGTTCTAAAAGCTCTTAGGGCTGAGCAATCAATCATTTTTGGCGGCATATATACACTCGATGGTGACATTTTTGCCTGCTATCACAGCCCGGGGAAAAATCATACATCTGCTCTGAAACATTCCGAGGTGAAAAAATTCGGACATGTTTTCGATGACAGCTCATTGACTGTTTACGAGCCGGTTATTGTAGAGGACAAATCAATCGGAACAGTATGCCTGAAATCATCCCTGTCTGACCTGCACGAGATGCTCAAGCAAAACATAGCTGTTGTAATCATCGGCCTGGTGCTGGTTTCGATATTGATATTTTTCGTGTCATCGGAGCTTCAGAAAATAATTTCCGAGCCTATTCTCGAGCTTGCTGATATTGCAAAAATCATCTCGGAAAAGCAGGAATATTCGATAAGGGTGAAAAAATACAGCAAAGACGAAGTAGGGCTTCTTGTTAAGGCCTTCAACGAAATGCTGGCTCAGATTCAAAAACGTGATTCGGCAATGATTAATGCCAATGTAGAATTGGAGAAAAAAGTTGCCGAGCGCACCAAAAACCTTCAGGAAGAAGTTGCTGTGCGAAAAAAGGCTGAAAACGAGCTTGCAAAGACAGTGAAAAAACTGACGATATCCAACAGGGAGCTTCAGGAATTTACACGTATTGCAGCCCATGATTTACAAACTCCTCTGCGCGCGATCGGGATTCTTTCAGACTGGATATCAGAAGATTATGCCAATAAATTTAATAAGCAGGGCTGTGAAAACACGAAACTTCTCCAAATCAGGGCGAAACGCATGAGCAGGCTGCTTTATGCCATAATACAATATTCCGAGCTATCACTTGCAGGCAGGAGGGAAGATAATATAGATTTGAATTCTCTCGTCTCAAAAGTCATAAGTGAGATAGAGCCGCCTGAAAATATCGAAGTAATAATCGAAAATGAGCTGCCTGTCGTTTTAAGTGTACAAAAGTTTATGGAAGAGCTGTTCAGTAACCTGATAAATAATGCGATAATGTACATGGATAAACCGAAAGGTTTTATTAAAATTGCGTGCGTGGAAGAAAACAACTGGTGGAAGTTCAGTGTAAGTGACAACGGGCCGGGAATAGATAAAAAATATTACGAAAAAGTATTCAAAATATTCCAAATGCTTTCGTTGAGGGATGAGACGGAAAATATTGGAATAGGACTTTCCATCGTAAAAAAAATAGTAGAATTGTACGATGGCCAGGTTTGGATCGAATCACAAATCGGCCAGGGCGCCACATTTTTCTTCACATTCCCCAAATCAGGCAATGTCTCTCATGGTTATGTTGAAGCAGAGCTGGAAGCCGCTCTTGCATAAGTAATATATTCTTAATTGAGAATCTTCTCTATAATTGCATCTGCCATTTGGCTTGTACCTACCGCGGTTGGGTCGTCGCGGTCGGGTTTCATGTCATAGGTGACGTTTTTGCCTTCAGCGATAACAGCGGCTACCGCGTTTTCGAGCTTGTCGGCTTCTGCGATTTTGCCTATATGCCTGAGCATAAGTACGCCGCTCAGGATTAGGGCTGTCGGATTTACTTTGTTCCGGCCTTTATACTTCGGGGCGCTGCCGTGTGTGGCCTCGAAAATCGCGCCTTTTTCACCAATGTTTGCGCCGGGAGCTACGCCAAGACCTCCTACGAGACCTGCGCATAAATCGCTTAATATGTCACCATATAAATTAGACAGAACAATCACATCGTAAAGCTCTGGTTTTTGAATTAGCTGCATGCACATATTATCGACAATTCGGTCCTCGAACTCGATATCGGGGTATTTTTTAGCGACCTGCCTGCTTACATCGAGCCATAGGCCATCGGAGAATTTCATGATATTTGCTTTATGAACGCTCGTGACCTTTTTCCTGCCCATTTTGCGTGCGTAATCGAATGCGAAGCGTACTATACGCTCAGTCCCTTTTACAGAAATCGGTTTTATACTGATTCCGGTATCAGTGCCGATTCTTCTGCTGCTGTGCTGATTTATCCAGTTTATAAGCTCCGTCGTATCATCTTTGCCTTTTTCAAATTCTATCCCTGCGTAAAGGTCTTCAGTATTTTCACGCACTACGACAAGGTCAATATCTGTATATCTGCTGCGAACGCCTTTATAGCTTTTACACGGCCTTAGACATGCGTAAAGTTCCAGCGACTGTCGCAGGTGCACGTTTATACTTCTAAATCCGGTTCCGACCGGGGTAGTAATCGGCGCTTTTAAAGCTATGCCGGTTTTTTTTATCGATTCGACTGTAGCATCGGGCAGGGGGGTTCCCATTCGTTCCATTACTTCTGTACCTGCCTCTGCTATCTTCCAGTTAATCCCGGCATTTGTGGCATCTATACATCTTCGTGCCGCTTCTGCTATTTCGGGTCCTATGCCGTCTCCGGTTACTAATGTCACATCTGTCATTCTTTATACTCCTGAAAAATGCAAATTCAAAATACTATATTACAATGCGGTTTATGTCAAGTCAGAATGATATTCATTATTTAAGAAGAAATGGAAAAAATATGGTTTTTGGTTGTTTTTTTGCCGAGTTTTAATATAATCGAGCATATAAAAGAAACTTAACTGCTTAAAGGAGCATAAGATGAAAATGATTGTTCATCCTGTAAAAAAAGTATTGTTTTGTATTTTTATTACAGTCATTGTCATATCAAATTCCCATGGTGCAGGCTCATCAATACCTGCACAAAATGAAGTTAAATATATATTTTATTTTATCGGTGACGGCATGGCTACAGTTCAGATTCATGCGGCGGAAGCTTACCTGGCTTCATTGGAAGAAGGGTACAATGACGATATTGTCGGAGAGAAAAAGACTGTAAATCTGAATTTCACGAATTTTCCCGCTTATGGCATGATAACAACTTATGCCGATGACAGGTTCATCACGGATTCTGCTGCCGCTGGTACCGCCCTTGCCTGTGGTGTAAAAACAGCCTGTGGCGTGGTTAGTTTGAGCACGAATCGGCAGAAAAGACTGACTACTATTGCTGAACTGGCTAAAGACAAAGGGATGAGGGTCGGTATCGTTACAAGTGTATCAATCGACCATGCCACGCCTGCTGTGTTTTATGCTCACCAGGTTTCAAGGGATAATTATTATGATATTGGTTTGCAGCTTGCCAATAGTAATTTCGATTATTTTGCGGGCGGTGCGCTTAAGCAGCCACAACGAATGAAACCCCGAAGGAATTCTGCGGCCGATGCGAATGCTGTTATCCCAAAAAATACTTATGAAATTGCCGAGGAAAATGGTTTTAAAATCGTAACCTCAAGGAAGGAGCTTGATGATTGTAAGCCGGGAGAAAGAGTAATTGCTTATAATAAGTCCGAGAAGAGCCTGCAGGCGCTTAATTATGAAATCGACAGGCCTGATAATTGTATGTCCCTGGCAGAATTAACGGAAAAAGGCATCGAGCTGCTGGATAATGACAAAGGCTTTTTCATTATGGTCGAGGGCGGCAAGATTGACTGGGCATGTCACGCCAACGATGCTATGGCTTCGATTATAGATACTATCGCTTTCGATAAAGCAGTTAAAATTGCTCTTCAATTTTACGAGAAGCATCCTGCTGAAACATTGATTGTTGTTACCGCAGACCATGAGACAGGCGGCATGTCTATGGGATTCGCTTCTACCGAGTATTCGACTGCTTTCGAGATTCTGAAAAACCAGAAAATGAGTTACGAAGCTTTTGATAAAAAAGTCTGGTCGAAGTACACTTCAGGCGCATGGAGCGGCGTAGAGGATAATATCCCGGATAATCTAAAAACCGACATTGCCGGTTCTTTCGGCCTCGTATATAACAGGCTAAGTGCCTATGAGAAAAAACTGCTTGAAGATGCCTATGACAAAAGCATGGCAAAGGAAAAACATGTGCGCCTTAAGGTAAATGATTTCTCTGAGCAGGACGAATTGCTGTATGGCACATACAACCCGATAAGCGTAACTCTCACTCACATGCTGAACAATAAAGCAGGCATTGCCTGGACAAGCTACGCTCATACGGGAGCCCCCGTAGAAGTACATGCGATCGGCAAAGACTCTGACTTTTTCAACGGCTTCTATGATAACACCGAAGTACCAAAAAAAATAGCAAAAGCAATAAACGTTCAGCTCAGCAATTAACTAGTTTTTGCCAGCCATTACTGTGAAAACAGTCATCAGTAATCAGCCGTCTTGAAGATGCAGATTATAGCGGCCATAGTCTTAAAATGCTCCGCAGGATAGCAACAGCGCTTTACTGCAAACTAAAAGTCCAGATAATCCCCGAAAACAAACATGCTTACGCATAAATCCTCTACCCTTTCCGCTATACTCTCAACGCTATACTTTAAAATTATTTTATTTGTCCACAATATTCTTGAATAACCAGGATAGCAGTCAAAGTTTCAAGTGTGGTCTTGCAGTTCTAATCAATAATCCTTTAATTGTTTCATCCATTCTGGCCAATTGGGATTGTAGCTTTTTGTCCAGGGGCCGTTTATATCGAATTCCTTGTGCCACTTAAGAGTCCATAATTGCTTAAGACCGACTGCTCTAACAGACCAGTCCATAAACAGACAATTTGTTTGCCCATTACCGTGACGATTAATACAAAAATTTTTCATTTGTTCCGCTAAGGTATCTGCACTTGGTTTTTGTCCGTCAAACTCCGGCGGTGTTGAACTATGGTCCGGCCAGCCTACCATCCACATACAGTCCAGAAAAACCGGAACATCTTTTGCATTGTTAATGCCGGGTGTTCCCCAATAAAAATCTTTTTCAAAAACAGATGACCGATTTACTTTGCATATCCATCCATTCAAGCCATAGCTTCCTGATTCCTCACCCTCCTTATCTTGCCAGGCCGCAAATATTCCCTGTCCGCCCTGACTGGTAGTTTTTTTTACAAATGGGCAGAATTTAACCTTTCCTTTACTTCCATAGTATGGTTCAAGAATTTCAATCCAGTCATCCCAGCCGCTGCCGACTGCTCCCCCGAAAAAGAAACCATCATAGCTGTCTGTGTACATTTCAAGAATTACTCCCAATTGTCTCAGGTTGGACTGGCACATTACTATCTTTGCATATTTCTTTGACTTGTTTAAGGTTGGTACCAGAATTGCCACGAGCAATGCAATAACGGCTATTACTACGAGAATTTCGATTAGGGTAAAACCTTTTTTTCCTCCCGGTAGAGGCATTTTTTTGTAAATCATATCGTTCATTTGTTAATCCTTCTTTCCCAATATTATATTTATTAAAATTTAAACTGACTTTTCCTATATTAAAAGTCTAACGATACAATATCTTATTATATAACCTTTATTATACATACTTTCTTAATTTTATAGTCGCTTAAAACATGGCATTATTACATAAATTATATGAAAAACTGTAATATTCCTATTTTTGTAAAAACTGGCTTCGCAACAGGATACCAATCGAGTTTTGGGAATTTGGTAATATTTGAATAATCCTGATTTTAAACCCATCGAATTCGATTGGTTTAGAAGGCAGGCCGATTTAAATAGTTTTGTGCGAATGGTTTTTTTCGTTAAAATATGCTATTAATATGGATACGTGGCACAAACAAAATAAGGATGTTCATTTAGTTGTTCTGTTTTCGATTCTTTCTGTCGCGCTGTATTTTATTCCGAGCGGCTTCGAGGGCGGCGCCGATGAGCAGTCGTATCTTGCTAAGGCGAAAATCGTTTCGGTCGATAATTCCAGTCTTAAGCAGAGCCTGATAATTAAGACGGGAAGCCAGAATTTAACTGCTGAAATATTATCCGGAGAATATAAGGGCAGCCAGGTGCAGGTTACTAATTCACTTACCGGCAAAATGGAGCTTGATGAAATTTACACTGAGGGAGAAAAAATCCTGATCGATTTCAATGTAGTCGATGGGAAGCCTTTCTGGGGTGCGGCGAGAGGTAAATACAGGGTTGATTTAGAGCTTTTACTGCTTGCCATGTTCGCGGCTCTGCTTTTATTCATTGCAGGCTGGACGGGATTAAAAGCGATGCTCTCTTTTGTTTTTGCCGCAATGATGATATGGAAAGTTATGCTGCCTTTGTTCTTAAGAGGTTATGACCCGATATTATTAGCGGTTGCCGTAGTCGCATGTTTGACAGCCGCGATTAGTTTTCTTGTGGGAGGTCTTACGAGAAAAGGACTGGTCACTTTTCTCGGTGCTTTCGCGGGCTTGCTTTTAACCTGTGTTCTGGCGCAGATTTTCACGAAAGGATTCAAAATTCATGGTGCAGTTCGCCCATTTGCCGAGACTCTGTTATATGCAGGTTTTTACGATTTGAATCTGACCAAAATTTTCATTGCCGGGATTTTCCTGGCTTCATCAGGTGCGGTAATGGACCTTGCGATGGATATTTCCGCTTCTATGGATGAGATAAAACATAAAAAACCTGATATTAACAGGCTCGAGCACATTCGCTCGGGTCTGCGCGTCGGGCGTTCGGTAATCGGAACTATGACAACGACCCTTTTACTGGCGTATTCGGGAAGCTATATGTGCATGCTGATGCTTTTTATATCCCAGGCTATGCCGCTTCGCAGTATGGCAAACCTAAATTATGTCGCAGCGGAGATACTTAACACGCTTGTAGGCAGTTTCGGACTGGTTACCGTAGCTCCGTTTACCGCAATAGCCGGCGGGATTATTTTCGGTTTGAAAAACAAAACAGAAGTAAGCAAAGGCCTATAATATACGCACACAGCATATTTTTTGAAAATCTATTATGATGGTTCATTTTTTTCTTCTTGAAAGCCGGGCAAAGTGGTATAATATATTTTTTAAGGTTATATATAAGGATGAAGAAGATGAAAAGGGCAATTTTATTTCTGCTTATAACAATCAATTCTGCCTGGGCCGCTCAGGCTCCCTTCAAGCACGGCGTGAACCTTACAGAGTGGTTCCAGAGTCCCAGTGTCAGACAAATTCAGTTCTCAAAATTCACAAAACAGGACCTTATCAATATTAAAACTCTGGGCTGCGATGTGATTCGGCTTCCAATTAATTTACATGCAATGACAAGCGGCTCACCTGATTATATTATTGACCCATTGTTGTTCTCTTTTCTCGACCAGGTTGTCGATTGGGCCGAGCAACTGGACTTGTACCTGATTCTCGATAATCATTCATTCGACCCTGAGGTAGATACAGAGCCGAATGTAGTCGATATTCTTGTTCCGGTCTGGACACAGATGGCTAATCATTATAAGAATCGCTCGAATCTCGTTTGCTACGAGATTCTTAACGAGCCTCACGGCATTTCAGACCAGGACTGGAACAGCATTCAGCAGACGGTTATCAATGCAATTCGTTCAGTGGACTTAATTCATACGATAATTGTCGGGCCTGCCAACTGGAATAGTTATAAAAATCTCGATGCAATGCCAACGTATACGGATACCAACCTGATTTATACTTTTCATTTTTATGATCCTTTCATTTTCACTCACCAGGGGACAACCTGGACAAATCCATCATTAAAGTCGCTTGCAGGTATGCCGTTTCCGTATTCTCCGAATAATATGCCGGAATTGCCTTACGAGTTTCTGGGTACATGGGTGGCAAGCTCATATAGTGTTTATGATGGTGATGGAACTGCCTGGAATATTTATGATTTAATACAAATACCCGCCGGTTTTAAGGAAGCTCGCGATGTTCCCGTTTTCTGTGGCGAGTTTGGTACATATCGAGAAAATGTTAACGATGCACATAGAGACATGTGGTATTTCTGGGTAAGAATGCTTTTTGATTACTATGGAATATCATGGGCAACATGGGATTACAAGGGCGGCTTCGGTGTTTTCGAGAAAAATACATATGAGTTGTTTAACTACGATTTGAATGTTCATTTGGTTAAATTGCTGGGATTTTACGCACCTCCCCAATGGGAATATTATTTATGGCCTGATACATTTGGTTTTAATATATACCAGGATTATGTAGGGCCGAATATTCTCGAATCCAGCGGGCTTAAACCTGAGCTGCTGGATTATTATTCAGAGAATAGTCCTGTTTCAGACACATACTGTATTCATTTTACAGGTGTCGAGCAATATGGCAAAATCTCTTTGCGTTTCTCTCCGATTAAAGACCTTTCCGTGCTTGTGGCAGGTAATTATGCAATAGATTTCTACGTTCGCTCTGATAATCCTGGAACACAGTTTGACTTAAGATTTGTGGATACTAAAACGAGCAATCCTGATGACCATCCCTGGCGAATGAGATATAAAATCGACAATGCCGTAGCTACATGGAATGGTACCTGGAACCATTTGCACATACCGCTGAACAGCTTCACAGAGCAAGGCTCATACGACGATGGCTGGTTTGATCCAATCGGTGCGTTTGACTGGTCTGCCGTAGAGAAATTCGAGATTGTTTCCGAATACGGCGACTTGTCGGGAACTGATTTGTATTTCGATAATATCAGCGTAGCTGCTCCATAATTGCAACTGAACCATTAGTTCGATAGATAATATTCAGCGTATTTAAAACTGATTGTTACATTCATTTCAATAGTGCAAACAGATATTATCCGAAATTTCGTTACTATTTTTGCTTTTTGTGCCTTTTTACTATAGAATAGTGAATGTAAAGACTGCAAAAGTTCAGTTAAAATTTAGGAGTATTTACAATGAAGCTGTTAATTTCGATAATTTTGACTGCGATAATGGCTTTGTCTTTATCTGGTTGTGTAATCGTCGAAGAGCGTTACCCTTACAGGCACAGGCATTATGGCGGAGTGATTATAACGAATGTTCCGCCTCCGCCGCCGGCAGTTATTATAAGACCAGGACCAGTACCTCCTCGACCACCTGGCCCGCCGCGTCATCGTGACAGTAGTCCAAGACAAGAACAAAGACGAGACCTCAGAAGATAATTCGGAGTGTTTTGAAGGTTTATTTGTGAATCTTTTAAATAATTTCCTGTTTATATTAAGTTTCCTATATAGGAAATATGGCTTTTTTAGGCAACATACTGTTTTTTAGTTTTAAAATGGATTAATATCGAC
>CAYSHS010000019.1:0-11681 GCA_964430845.1 uncultured Pirellulales bacterium
CTGGCTATATAAATATTCTCTACCCCAAGGTTCCTGACTTTGGCTCCCGCGTCCAATTCACCGAATAAGCCCACATATTTGTTACCTGTGATAGTAATATTGGAGATTGTATGACCCTTGCCATCAAAAATACCAGTAAAAGGAATATTTTGGAAATCACCCAACGAATCATCTGCATCCGGTGCAATAACAGCTTTTACGAATACTTTATTGCCACGGATGTTGGCGTCCATGTCAATATCAGCGACAAGGATGAAGTGCTTGTCGTAATCTTCAGGAGTCTCGCCGAGAGTAATTAGATTAGAAGCTGTGCCAATTTGGTATGGATCATTCGGCTCTCCCGTTCCGCCGCTGTATTTGGCCTGAGCAGGGAAGCTAAATATACAGATTATGATTGCTAAAAGGATTGTCCCGCCAATTCGTGACTTTCTTAACGTAGTCATGTTATAACCTCCTTCACCCAATAACGGGCCTCAAAGAACAAACGCCTGGTATCCCGGTTTCCTTAATTAACGAAACAAGCTAACCTTACATAAATTCCTACAATATCTTCCAACTTATAGGATACCAAATCTGGATTATCAGTGTCAAGGGTATAATGAACCATAAAAAGAAAATATTCTGATAAGCGGTCACATTAAAGGATTTACGAGCATTTGTCGAGAAAGTGCAATAAAGCACCAAAGCAATTCGTCTATAATGTTATAATAATAATTTCTCCAGGTAAAAATAAGAAATATCTTCATAATAAAGAAAGTGATATGGGTAAAAAGAGTTTAATACAGACTCTGACAATGATTTTATTGCTAATAGTCGTTCAGAATTCAAAAGCCCAGCCAGGAGGTTTTGGTGGTGGTATGTATCCAGGCATGCGTGGTTGTATGGGTGGTATGTCCGGTGGCAGGGGTAGTGGAATGTTCGGCGGAATGAATCAAACTGTTAAACTTGTACCCCAGTTTGACAAAGATGGTAACGGCTGGCTAAATAATGAAGAGCGAAAAGCAGCACGTAAATCTATGGGAAATCGCCAATCCATGGGAGGCAGAGGTATGGGACGAGGTGGTGGCGGCGGATTTGGAACAACTGCTGCGAAAGGAATAACTCTAACACCTGCTGATGTAAAGTCGTATTCTAAGGAATCTCTTTACGACATAAATACCCTGCGTACAATCTTTCTGGAGTTTGAAAACGACGATTGGGAAGCCGAGCTTGAGGCTTTTTACCATACTGATGTCGATGTACCAGTAAAAATGGTTGTGGATGGAAAAGAATATGAGAATGTCGGAGTGCGTTTTCGAGGCAATACCTCATATCAGATGGTTGGAACAGGCGGGAAAAGACCTTTAAATCTATCAATAAATTTCGTGAAGAAAAAGCAATCTCTTTATGATTATAAAACTATCAATCTGATGAACTGCAATACTGATCCGACATTTATGCGTCAGGTTCTTTATCATTATATTGCTCGTAAGTATATACCTGCGTCCAAAGCGAATTTTATACGATTAGTAATTAATGGCGAAAACTGGGGTATATATGTGAACCTGCAGCAGTTTAATAAAGATTTTATAAGAGATGAATTCAATACTACAAAAGGCGCTCGATGGAAAATTCCGCAGATGAGTCCAAACGGCGGTTTGGTCTATGTTGGCGATGATATAGAATCTTATAAAAGAACCTATGAAATCAAGAGCAAAGATGATCCAAATTCGTGGAGAGCGCTTGTTAATCTATGTAAGGTACTGAATGAAACTCCTGCAGATAAGTTGGAAAACGCACTCAGGCCAATACTTGATATTGACGGCGCATTGAAATTTCTTGCCCTTGAGAAGGCTCTTATCAATAGTGACGGCTATTGGACACGAGCGAGCGACTACCTTGTTTACATGGATCCTACAGGCCGTTTTCATGTTTTCCCCTATGATACAAGTGAAACTCTGAGTGAAGCTGAGGGTGGTCCCGGCGGCGGTGGCGGACGTGGTGGTCGCGGCGGATTTGGTGGATTTGGTATGGGAGGTGACGCAAGTAGCAGTACGATGCTCGATCCTATGGCTGGAGCTTCCGATTACGATAAACCGCTGCTGTCAAGGCTACTGGCAGTGCCTTCTTTAAAGAAACGCTATTTTGGGTATATTCGTGATATCGCTGAAAACTGGATGGATTGGAGTAAAATAGAACCTATGGTTGAGCAGTATAAATCGCTTATAGCCGCTGATATTGAAAAAGATACCCGAAAAAATTCTACTACCGCGGCTTTTTACAGCGGCATAGATAGTTCTGTACAGCAGACAAATAACAACAATATGGGCGGATTCGGTGGTGGAAGAGGCGGACGAGGCGGCCCCGGAGGCGGAGCAAATATTAGCATAAAAACATTCTTTGAACGACGCCGAACAGAGCTTTTAAACCTTCAGGAAATAAACCAGGCCCCGTTGCCATAAAAAAAGCTCCTTGCTTGCATAAGAAAAAACAAGGAGCTATAAACTTTGTATTTAATATATTTCAACCCGCGAAGAATTCGATGTTTCCCGGCCCGGCGAGCCTGGTAAGTTCTGAAGTGAACTTTACTTTGTCAGAAGCTGATATTTCTCGATGCTGATAATGAATTGAAATACGACCATCCAGAACAGACATGGTTTTTAAAGTAAGATTGCGGAGCCGGCTTTTGAGAAACTGTGTCAATTGTGGTTCTACTTCCTCGAATTTAGTTTTATCAATTGAAATCATAAAGCTCACAAGAGGTTTTAACGAAAAGCTGTTTTGAATCAGCCATTGAATACCCAGGGCAAAAAATACTATTAAAAACAGGATTATCATAATGAGCGCTCTTTGTGTAGCCGCTCCTACTGATGTTGCAATTAATAACAAGAGATAACCTATCTCTGCGGGATCTTTAACTGGCGTTCTGAATCTGACGAAGGACATAGCACCCAATAATCCCAGAGAAAGCGGAATTGAACTTTGAATTGCCAGAAATAAAGCAGTGATAGCCGGACCTATTATGATGAAGCAGCGGTCAACACCGGCCCCGATATTGCGTGACTTATAAAACACCTGATAGAGAGTATAAATTACCAAGGCTCCAATTAATGATAGGCTTAGTGCAATTATTATCTGACTAACAGACCAGTGAACTGGTTCCAGTGTTTGCAAAAATGACTGTTTAAGCGATTCCATATTATAACTCCTGACGAAAAAACTTTATCTTGATTCTATTCTGCCGGAAGGCCATGTATGACCTGCCGAACCGTTTGTTTCCATATGAGATTCAATGCAGCCTGCATATTTTGAAAACCTTGACCAATCAATACATGCGTGATGCAATGAACGAAGTGATAAAGGTATATCCATTACTGGTCCCTTGATTTCAATGACGGCTCCCTGTAGCATTAGATTTGAACCAACATATCCAAGGACACGATAGGTCGGAACGGATCTGATTTGCCAGTCAAAAGACATTCTGGTACCGGATAAAATTTCAACGAAACGCAATCTTTCATAAGATATCATAATTACCGGCATTAAAAGACCTTCCGGAAAGTAATCAAATTCTGCCAGTGTCTGTAATATTATGTTTTTATTCAAAATTGAACCGCCGGTTTTATATTTATGTATTTGTTCAGCCGGAACGAGAAATTGCCTGCGGTTTTTCCTGCTTGCGAATCCTTTTTTGGACTTTAATTCGAGATAGACCGGTATCATTCCCTGAGTACCCGGATTATCGTACCATCGAATGCGAATTTTCTGTCTATTGTAATCACCATCATCCGATTTCTGAAAATGGTCCAAATCTTGTGTGTCGAAATAAAGACTATTGATTTTACCTCGTGGATATTTTCCATCAGGCAGACAGATATGAGACATCAGGTTTCGAACATATAATATTTTGTCAGGGCTAACAAAAAACTTTCGTTCGATTCGTTCCCATCGGTCATCACGTTCTGATCCTGGATTTTTCGTTTTTGTGCATTTTACTTTAAAAAAGTACATCTTACATCTTCCATATGTGTTTGTTTTAGATATGATTGAGCTATCTGGATTTTGCCCAAAATATTCACTCAAATCTGATAAAGAAGACGTAAATGAACTGTTTTTTATTGCAGTAAAAGAGTTGATTTCTGTTTAATAATCATCTTATATATCAAGCACTATCATGCGAGAAAAATTACCGGTTGGAGTAATCTTAAAAATATAAACAAGACCTGGTATCATCTTGAAATTCAGGTCATTGCCATATATGGCGTCTATACCATATTGATCGAGCTTTTTGGAATCGTTAGCCAGATCCCAGATATTTGTCCAGAACAATTTACAATGCTCTACCGGCAGAGCTTTGAGCAGGTCCTTATACCTTTGCGGCTCAGTTCCCGGCTCTTCAATCATGAACCCATCTTCCGGAGCCAACTTTTCACCATAAATCCGCCTCCATAGATATAGTGCCTTAGCCTTGCCGTCCGTAACCATTTTATTTCCAAATTTTACAATCAGTGCATCGAAATGTATAATGTCGCCTTCTATTGTATATTCTTTTTCGAGGATTTTTTTGAAGTTATCGTCTCTCGCTGTTTCGACAAATTTGATAGTGGAATAAAGCACGCCGTTTTCATCTTTATGCTGAGAAATTATTTTTGCATAACCTATCTGGTCCTCGTCGGTAAGATTGGTTATGGCTTGTTTCAGCTCGTTGTTTTCCGTGAGCAGCTTGTGAATCGTCATAACAGCTTCTTTGTAAGGACTGTGCGAGAAATACTTCCAGCCGCTAAAACCGAGCGCTGCAAGGAAAATAACGAAAATACTAAATTTTATTCTTTTTGCGGCCATTTATGCCCCTGCCTGCTGAATAGACTTAAAATAAACAGTTCTTACACTATCATCGGCACAGTATGGAAAAAATCCTGAATCCTAATATCTAAATACCAAACAAATTTCAATTTTCAAAAAAGAAATCTAAAACAGGGATTGTAAATTGCGATTTGTGGTTACGAAAAGGTTATTGTGCCAGAAATTCGATTTGCTACTGGTTCAATACGCGGTTGTATATACGGATATCGCCATCAATTTCGTCAAGCGTCCGGTTTGCGATAAGAGGCTCTCCAGGCGACATGCTGGCCTGTGAAGTGCCGCCGTAAGCTCCCATATTGATTCTGCCGCCATTAGGCTGCGGCTCGTCTCCAAATGAGCTGTTCGGATAACCTGCGTCGATACATGGGCTGTTTACATCATCGATAATCCATGTTTGGCTGTTCGGGTCGTAATGACCAGCCGTGGATTGCAAGTGATAATCTCCTTCGACCCAGAACGCATTCGGGTCATTTGGTTCTACTATAATGTTAGGGTCGTTTATATCTGCCCAAAAACCTCGTTTCACAAAGCATGGATCGACATCGATATTGTTTTGACCCCAGATTAGATTCTCCCGTGGACTATCAATTGCCGCAGTTCCACCCTGCACATCACTATAGTTTATTGTAATATCTGATCCGTCGTTATTTAATATTGAATCTTCGCCGTTCCAGAGGATACTGTTTGCAAAATCCATGCTGCCCGGAATAATAATAGTATGATTTGTACCTTCCGGGGTGAATATGAATGTTTTATTCAGGACGGCATCGCCTTGGTATCCGGCTGAATTTCCGAATATTGTACAGTTTATCATATTCAGATTGCCGGCTATATTCAGTATTGCTCCCCCGAAAACCCGGGCGACATTTCCGCTGAATATACAGTTTTTAAATACAGACTCGCCGAAAAAGTTTTGTAACGCTCCTGCTTTGTTGTCTGCAATGTTATTCCTGAATATACAATTACTAAAAACCGGGTTGCCATAATTATTATCGAATCCGGCTCCGGAAAGTGCCCGATTGCCTGTAAAAACGCAATTTTGAAAATTCGGATCGGAATCTTCATTGGTGATGCCGCCTCCAATTAAAGCCGAATTTTTCGTGAATATACAATTTGTTAAATTTGGCTCACTGTATTCGATATTATAGATTGCGCCGCCCTCACCTGCCGCGTAGTTTTCGTAAAAATTACAGTCTTTCAAAACCGGATTACTCATATAATTAAACAAACCGCCGCCCTGATATAGATTAGCTGTATTGTTACTGAACTGGCATTTTCTTAAAACAGCATTGCTATCGTTAGAGTTGTATATGCCACCTCCGGAGGCACCAAGATTTTCGATAAATTCGCAATTCGTTATAACAGGACTGCTTCGATTGTTATATATGGCACCGCCGTTACCGGCAGCTATAGAGGCAATATCAGGGTAATAGTTTGCACTATTTCCCATAAATCGGCAATTGATTATGTTCGGTTCGCTGTGGTCATTATAAATTGCGCCGCCCATATAAGCGCCGTTCAAAATAAACATACAATAAGAAATGACAGGATTTCCCGGCTCGACCGAGCCGGCCGAAGTCCGGCTGATATACATCCCGCCTCCCTTGCTTTTCGAGTCATAATCCAGGTAATTGCCTCCTGCATTGCCTGATTTGATTGTAAAGCCGTCAAGAACCGCAGAGTCGTGACTCGTGACTTGTGTCTCGTCGCTCGAATCATTCAAGTCACGAGTCACGAGAGTCGAGTCACTATAAATTAATACATGGAAGCTGTTATCAAAACATGTAGGCTCATTTACGACATTATTGGGATCTATCATATTAGAGTCGTTGTTTAATAAATCCCCGCTTAAAATAGTCTCGAATAGCTCTATATTTCTTTCGTTAGGGTCCGATTCGAGAATTCCTGCGTAACCGCCCGATAATGTTACGCCGTCAATAAGCTCAAATGACGCATTGTAATCACCAACTGTAACATTATTTCCTTTATCGGGTGTATAAAGGCCTTTTGCTACCCGAATTTCGATTCCGTCGCTCGAAATTTCGAGTTCCGAGTTCCGGGCCGCGAGCGACGATCTTGCATCCGCCAGTGCA
Organism: uncultured Pirellulales bacterium; assembly: GCA_964430845.1. Taxonomy (GTDB): domain Bacteria; phylum Planctomycetota; class Phycisphaerae; order Sedimentisphaerales; family Anaerobacaceae; genus JAFGPS01. The sequence continues at coordinate 6,936 of CAYSHS010000019.1, forward strand.
TCCTGAAGATAAATAAACGCATTTTCCCACGATGAGCCGTCATTTAAGCCAAAAGCATCGTCATCGACATAGATTATACGCGCTGACGAAACACAGCCTAATAACGTTAATGAAATGAGAATAAAGCATTTTTTCATCACTTACCCAAAACATTATATTAGTGAACTAAAGTGCCTAAAGTACTTAAAGTCGTTCGACCTTGACTTCGGTGAGCTCAGTCGAACCGAGGCTCTCGAGAAGGTGAGCTAAAGTGACTAAAGTGAGCTAAAGTACTTAAAGTGATCTAAAGTTAAAAAAGAAAAATTCAAATACAACTTTAGTCACTTATAACTTTAGTCACTTATAACTTTTTTTCAACTTTAGACACTTTCAACTTTAGGCATTTTAGACAACTACTCGATATGATAGCAAATAAAAACCTTTTTTTCAACTAAAAAACGTGGAAAAGGACTTTTTAAAGATAAGTTTCTAAACGTTTTGTCCGTGGCACTTTTTGTATTTTTTTCCGCTGCCGCATGGACATGGGTCGTTCCGACCTACTTTCGGAGTTTCGAGTTTGATTTGCTTAACTACAGTTTCTCCTTGCGGCGCCTGAGCTGCAGCTCTTTGTTTTTCCGCCATCGCGAACTGGCCCACCTCATCGTGACTCGTCCTGCTTACGTTCCAGATGTCTCTGGCTCGGTCCGCTGCTTCAAGACGCACTTTGAAAATAATATCAGTTACGCGGTCCTCGATAGTTGAGAGCATCTCCTCGAACATCCTGTAACCTTCGTGCTTATATTCGACTTTCGGGTCTTTCTCTGCAAAAGAACGCATCCATACATTACTTTTCAGGTGGTCCATCGAATAGAGATGGTCCTTCCATGCACTGTCATAAACCTGTATTAGAACATATTTTTCCAGGTCGCTTAATTCCGCGCGCAGAAATTCCTTAGCGGCTGTTGAAATCGTATCACTGATTTGGGACTCGTTACCTGAGAGGTTTTCTTCTGTCAGGGATGTATCGAATCTTTCGTTGGCCCAGTTGAGTAATTCCTCTCTGTTCAAATCAGCGGCCTTTTCGGAGATTTCTTTTTCCAGCTCGCCATCGTTGTATTTGCTGCTCAGCTCAAGAAGCTCTCGCATAATTGCTTTTGGAGGTTTGTCCTGTATTTTTTCTACCGATAGCTGCGCATTGTATTTTTTATTGGCCCACCGGGCGAGAGCCTCGTATCCGTAAACGTTAGGTCCCTGCGGGCCATAGGCCATATTCATCGCGAATTCGACTGGATATTCGATTTCCCTTTGTTTGTATTTTTCAGAGACCTTCTGTTTTAATTTATTTTGAATTTGGTCTCTCGTAGCTCGTGGCTTGTCGCTTGAATAGCCGAGTCCCCTGTCGAGAGCCTCAAGGTCGTGCGACGAGTCACGAGACACGAGTTCCGAAATGTCCAGCTTAATTGCGAATTTTGCCTTTGCCCATTCAGTGAACATTCGGACGGGAAAATCTTCTTTCAGGAAATCGACGATTTGCAGGCAGTCTTTTTTGTCAATTTGCTGTGACGCCGCTTCGGTAAGCTGCTGTTCGATTTCTTCAGGGTTTTGGTGTTTGATTTTGGATGGACTTAAGCTGACCTGAAAAGCGCTCATGGCCCACTTACACAGGCCTGGTATGTCCCAGCTTGCAGGATCATTATAGTCCTCGAAGTATTCGCCCATCGAAATCGAGATATTATTGGTTGCGTTGTCTTTTGCCTTCTGCTTTATGACTTCTTCTATTTCCTCGATTTTTAAGTCCGAAGAAACATCCGAATGTTTTAGTTCGATTCCAAAATTTGTTCTTGCCCACTCGATAATGCAGTTTTGAGGGTAATTTTCATCGAGCATTGTTTTGCAGCTCTTTTCGATAGCTGCGTCAATCATTTCCTGGATGATTGGTTTTAGGCCGTGACCGGAAAGGATTTTACGCCTGCGAGAGTAAAATATCTTTCGCTGATAGTCCATGACCTCGTCGTATTCGAGAAGGCTTTTTCGCACGTCAAAGTTTTTCTCCTCGACTTTCTTTTGTGCTTTTTCGATGCCTTTACTTATCCGTTTGTGGTAAATAGGCTGGCCTTCCTCCCAGCCAATCCATGAAAGAGCCTTGACAGTCCATTCCGGCGCGAAAATGCTCATAAGGTCATCATCAAAGCTCAGGAAGAACTGGCTTGAGCCTGCGTCTCCCTGCCTGCCTGCACGTCCTCGAAGCTGGTTGTCGATTCGTCTTGCTTCGTGACGCTCGGTGCCGAGTATGTGCAGGCCTCCGATTTGTGCGACGCCGGGACCGAGCTTTATATCAGTCCCCCGTCCGGCCATGTTTGTAGCGATGGTGACGTTGCCCCGCTTGCTTCCATCCCTGGTTTCGTGCTGCTGACCTGCTTTGGCAACGATAACAGCTTCTCTTGCGTGCTGCTTGGCATTTAGAACTTCATGGTCGAGTCCGAATCTTTTCGTAAGAGTGGCTGAAAGTGCCTCGCTTTTTTCGATGCTGATTGTGCCTATCAGCAAAGGCCTGCCGGAGAGGCTGATTTCATATATCTGCTCTGCAACAGCATCGAATTTTTCCTTCATCGATTTATAAATTACATCCTCGCGGTCGTCCCTGATGCAGGGTTTATTCGTTGGTATTATGACAACTTCGAGCTTGTATATGTTCAAAAATTCTTCTGATTCTGTCGCGGCGGTTCCCGTCATGCCGGCTATCTGGTCGTAAAGTTTGAAGAAATTCTGAAGTGTGATTGTAGCGAGAGTTTGCGATTCTTCCTTTACTGTCACGCCTTCTTTTGCTTCGACTGCCTGGTGGAGACCATCGGACCATTGCCTGCCGTGCATTAAGCGGCCTGTGAATTCGTCAACTATGATGACTTTGCCTTCCAGGACGACGTAGTCTTTTTCCCGCTCGAAGGTTATATGGGCGCGAAGGCTTTGCTCCAGGAGGTGCGGCCATTCCATGTTCGAGCCAGTGAAAAATGAGCCGACTCCGGCTTCTTCCTGTGCCGCTCCGATACCCTCGTGCGTCAGGTGAACTGCTTTTTTGTCGTATTCGACTTCGTAAAACTGGGTTGATTGTTCGAGCCTTGCTTTGGCTGTTTCAAGCTCGGAGCTTGTTTTTTCGATTGTTTTCTGGGCGTTTGCGATTCTCTTGTCATCTTTGGCTTTTTTTGCATCGGACAGTTCGCCTTGTGCGCCTGCCAGAGTACGCTCAGCAGAGTCGATTTGCTTTTTTAAGCGATCATATCCCCCCTGAAGACTGATTAATTTTTTAGCGACAGTATCTGCTCTTTTATACCTGCTGACATCATCGAAGGCCGGACCTGATATAATCAGGGGTGTTCGAGCCTCGTCGATTAAAATGGAGTCAACCTCGTCTATTATAGCGTACTGTAAATCACCCTGAACCATGCGCTCAATCGAGGTTTTCATATTATCGCGCAGGTAATCGAAGCCGAACTCGTTATTTGTGCCGTATGTTATATCACAGGAATATTGGTTTTTTCTTTCATTGCCTCCTGTATCCATATCTGCCTGGATAGCTCCGACTGTAAGACCAAGAGCCTTATAAGCCGGTTCCATCCACTCTGCATCACGCTTGGCTAAGTAATCGTTTACTGTAATGATATGAACTCTTCTTCCTGTAAGGCAGACCATGTACGCCGCAAGCGTAGCGACTAACGTTTTACCTTCACCGGTCGCCATCTCTGCGATTTTACCTTCATAGAGAACATTCCCGCCAATAAGCTGGACATCGAAGTGACGCATTTCAACATTGCGCCTCGCTGCTTCTCGCACTACTGCAAATGCTTCAGGAAGAATATCTTCGGGCCTCGTTCCGGACTTGATTTTTTCCTTGAACAGAGTTGTTTTTGCCTTCAGAGCTTCATCGTCGAGCTGCTTAATTTGCTCTTCGAATTCACCTGCCTCCTGAGCGATGTTAGAGTAGCTCTTTACCAGCCGCTCATTACGTGAGCCAAAAATCTTGATTAGTGTTTTTGTGAGATTGCTTGCCATTTATTCTTTTACCCTGGTTACATATTGTCCCGTACGGGTATCGACGCGTATAATTTCACCGATTTTTACGAAAGCCGGAACCTGAACAATAAGACCAGTTTCGAGTGTGGCAGGCTTGTTCTGGTTCGTTGCCGTAGCTCCTCTGATTTCAGGGGGCGTCTCTAAAACTTTAAGGTCCACCGTGATAGGAAGTGTAACTATCACAGGCTTGCCCTCATACATACTTACCTGCAATTGCGTGTTCGGCTTGAGATATTTCTGTCCATCCCCGAAAGCATCGTCATCGAGACTAATCTGGTCGTATGTCGTGGTATCCATTAAAATGTGCTCACTTCCTGAAGAGTACAGGTATTCGTAATTCCTTTTATCGAGGTATGCCTCCTGGATATTTTCTTCCGACCGCAGGCGGATATTCTGAATACTGCCGTCTGCGAGACTTTTTAGCTTTGTCTGATAAACAGCGCCACCCTTACCTAATTTTACATGCTCATAATCGACGATTGCATATAATTTGCCGTCGATTATGACAGTCAGGCCTTTTTGCATTTCCGATGCTTTCATATTTTCTCCGTTGTTAGTGGTTCGTGTATAGTGATTAGTGTTTAGGATTTTACGTTTGTTCCTAAACTTTTAATCAGACTCATTATCATTCTGCTTTCCTGCTCTAATTGTTCTTCAAGACATTGCGTTTCTTTTTCTGTAATATAATTCCTTCTTTGG
>CAYSHS010000019.1:11691-18581 GCA_964430845.1 uncultured Pirellulales bacterium
TTGGGATATTGTCAATTGAGTTTCAAGTTCGGCACATGAGCCTGAGGCTATTCTTAAAAACTGCTTGTACTCAGCAGCATGACCTCTCGAAAAGACCTCTGCTATATTAGATGGTATGCTAATCAACGCTCTTTGCATTTGTGAAGACAATATATATAATTCCTTAGACGGGAATTTCTCTGTAATTTTATAGGTCAAATCGACTATTTCTATTACTTTTTTCCAAATAAGTAAATCTTTATAACTTTTTATTTTCATAATACCCATTCCTCTCTATGATGTAATATTTAATATTCACTATTCACTATTCACTATTCACTAACCACTAATCTCTATTCATTATTTCAGAATAGTATGTCAAAATTTAGTCGAATTGTCAACAAATCAGGTTTTCTGCGTAAAAACTATTATGACAAGAGTTCATTTATTAGTTTCATTTATTCCGCTTCTTCGGGTATTTGCGTTTTTCTTTTGTTCTTGTTTTCTGTTTTTGCTTTTTTTCTTTTACAAGAGGTTCGACCGGGCATAAGTTTAGCTGTCTTGCGGGGATATTCACTGATGTGATTCGGGCCAGTAAAGATTGTCCCAAGCGGATACAGCATCCTGAACTTTGCCCAACAATGGATTGTGTCCTGTCGTTATATTTCCATAAATCCGGTCCTAAATCAGCCATGCGAATGAGACCTTCGATCCCGAACTTTTTGCATTGAACGAAAATGCCGAAGTTTGTCAGACCTGTAACTACGCAATTCAACTCCTGGCCTATCCTTTTAGAAAGCATTTGCAGGATTAAAACTGTTTTCAGCTCATTTTCAGCAGATTCGGCCTGCTGCTCGGTGAATGTGATATGCTTGCCAATTTCAGCGAGGTTTTGTGCGGCTGAAGCCAGTCTTGCTTGGCCAGCGCGATTGTGCAGGTACAAATCCAGAACGCGATGAACGAGCAAATCGGCATATCTGCGAATCGGGCTTGTGAAATGACAATAATGTCTTGAAGCCAGTGCGTAATGGCCAATATTTTCCGGCGCATATTGCGCTTTCTCGAAACTTCTCAGCACAGTTAAATTTATCGCAAGAGAGCTGTCCTGGCCTTTTACGGAATCTAATAAATCCTGGATGACTTTTCGGTCGGGATTTCGAGGCAAAGTGTATCCGAAAGCTTTTATGAGCCTTGTAAGATTTTTTATGCTCAAAATATCAGGCTCAGGGTGAATCCGCCGCATGAAGGGGACATTCTGCCTGTCCAAAAGCGAGGCGACCGCGTCATTCGCTTCGACCATGAACATTTCTATCATAGTATGTGGATAGCTCGTATCAGCAGGCATTGCATCGACGACCTGACCCGATTTGTCCATGATAAGCTCGGTTTCAGGCAATTCCAGGTGCAACATTCCGTTTTTTGTCCTGCGCTGCTCGATTATACGGCTGAGTTCTTCCATATTTTTTAGCAGCTTGACCACTTCATGCTTAATATCTTTCGTGTGGCCTTTTAATATTCCATCTGCCTGCTGATATGTCAATCGCTGTGTCGAGCAGATAATACTGTTAGCGAATTTTCGTGATATAATATCTGCGTTCCTGTCGTAAGTGATATATGCGCTTTTCGTAAATCTTTTCTGTTCCGGCTGAAGACTGCATATCCCATTGCTTAAAATTTCAGGCAGCATAGGAATCACTTTACCAGGCAGATAAACGCTGTTGCCGCGATTTTTCGCCTCGATATCCAAAGGCGATTCTGAAGTGACAAAATTACTCACGTCAGCAATATGGACACCTAGCACCCAGTTGTCATCGGGGTCTTTTTCGAGGCTTATCGCATCATCGAAATCCTTCGCATCGGGAGGGTCTATTGTAACTATTACCTTATCTGTTATGTCCTCACGTTCCTTGAGTTTTTCCGGATTGAACCGAGCAGCGGCCTGGCGAGCCTGATTGATGCACTCGCTGTTGAACTCCCCAGGCAGGTGGAACTGGTGAATTACTGCTTTTATCTCGGTATCGTATCTCCCGGCCTTGCCGAGTACTTCGAGAATCACGCCGCGAGCCAAATATTTTTCAGTGGGATAGGAAAGAATTTCTACAACAACCTTGTCTTTTTCCTTTGCGCCTTTTGCTGTAACATCATCGACGGAAATCGGGTCGAAGAAGCCTGAGCCGTCCGGCTGGACTATCCAGCCTTCGGGATGTTTGAGCAGCATACCGACAAATTTATTCTGCGCCCGTTCGAGAATTTCGAGAATTTCACCTGCATATTGCATTTGGCCTTCGCGCTTGCCTTGCTTTTTCACTTTCGCGATGACAATATCACCTGTCATCGCTTCTGCTGTAGCATTCGGCGGGATAAATAAATCGCCATGCGTATTGGCCTGCTGAGGCGTGACAAATCCGAATCCCCTCGGATTCGCCCGAAATGTCCCTACGATTTGCCCGGAGAGCGAAGGGAGATTTATAAGATTTTTCGCTCCGATTATGACATGTCCTGTTTGTCGCAACTGGTCGAAGTCCTGCTTGAACTGTTCGTAATTCTCTGCATTGACACCCAGCGCCTTCGCCAAAGAGTTGAGCTTTAGCGGCTCGTAATCGCCGCGCTTGAGCAGCCTGATTATCCTGTCTTTATAAACCTGTGCCATTTCGACTCCGTTCTTTTGTTCATGATAGCATATTATTTATCTTAGTGTCATTTGCCATTCCCGTGAAAGCAGGAATCCGGAATCGTTCATTTATTGGATTCCGCATCAAGTGCGGAATGACAAATTATAAAATATTATATCCTTTACGATGAGTATATAAAGAAAGAAAAATATCATTAGCAGGTGCATTTCGCTTTTTTTGAGATTTTGAGCAACTTTACGATTTGTTTTTCGTCTATATCGTCCGGCGAGAAGATTTTGACATGCCGCATTGTTTTGCCTTTTCCATCGAATAATGCTATTTCATTTTGCGAAAGACCACTTATAGCAAATCCCATATTTACATGATCCTTGAGAACGACTATGTAATATCTCTTATCATAAAAAGGCACTCCTGCCCACATTTGTTCTTCAATTTTCGGAAATGCTTTTACGATAATCTCGCGCAGCTTGAGGCAAATTTCTTTCTGCGGCGATTTCTGCTTCTTAATATATTTTTCAACTTCTTTATTCATCGTGTAATTTTAAGATTCGGAAGAACTTTCTGTAACTCTTCTATCTGCTCATTGGTTATATAGTCACAATTTTCAATGTGTAGTATAGTTAATTTTTTCAGTTCTTTCAAAGGTTCAAGGTCTTTTATTTTTGTTTCGTTAAGATTTAATGAACTAAGAGTAGTTATATTTTTAATGGGATTAAGGTCGGTTACTTTAGTTCCTTTAAGTTCCAGAGTATACAAGTTTGACCAGTTTTTTATAGGTTCGAGATCGGATACCAAAGTATCATTTAGAATCAATTCTCCAACCTTTGGAAGGGTCGCAAGGGGATTAATATCACTAATTTTCGTGCCGTGAAGAAGTAATGTATCCAGATTAGAAAGTTCAGACAAAGGTCGTATATCACTGACATCTGTATAAGGGATAAAAACAGATTCAAGATTTTTAAGGTTGGCAAGTGGTTCTATATTCTTGACTTGTGTTTTATGCAAATCGATATGCTTCAAGCTTATCAGATTTTTTAAAGGTTTAATATCACTTACCTCTGTAAGAGGAAGAATCAAAGATTTTAAGCTAATAAGGTTGCTTAGAGGCTTAATATTTTTGATTTTAGTTCCATCAAGCATAATTACTTCAAGTTTAGTCATTTTTGATAATGAACTAATATCGCGAATCTTTGTTCCGGATAGATATAACTCTTTCATATTGATTAGATTTGCAAGCGGCTTGATATTTTCTACAAGTGTGCCCTCGATAGCAAGAAGTTCTAAATTTGTAAGACCGGCCAATGGTTCAATGTTTTTGACCTGCGTTCTTGATAGAATGAGTGTTTGAAGATTTTTAAGATTCTTTATTGGTCCTAAATCATACAGATTTAGTTCTGACAAATTTATAATATGTATTTTTACAAGAGCATTTATCCATATCGGTATTTCAGATTTGGGGAATCTAAGGTCGCTAAGATCAAGATATTTTAAATTAATAAATTTTTCAAGTATTTTTAAATCCGTGACCGTTTTCCCTGAAAGATAAAGTGATTCAATTATAGCGAGATCTGCATCTTTTAAATCATTAGGTTCTTTATGAGCGACTCTAAAACCAAAACTATTTTTGTCTATAATTTGAGGTGCTACTCCATTTCGTATTACAGCTTCACTGTTTTTTTGAGATTCGGGAGCTATCGGCTTCCATGTAACTACTTTGTAAATATATCCTGCGACAACGCATATCAGGATAATAGTTATAGTAAGTTTATATTTCCATTTGTATTGTTTCTGTTGGCTCATTGTTAAATCTTATCGTTTATTTAATTAAAAGAATTTTTAGATATTTTTATTTTGTTAACTTTATTTTTCAGGTCTTGTTACTTTAGTAGATTGTATCGATTTTATATTGAACATTATCTCAAGCAGCGGATTCGATGATTCGACCTGGAGGAGTTCCAGTGTTGACGATTCTTTTAATTTCTTTTTTACAATGTCCTTCTTTTCAGTTGTATTTGTCCTGATCCAGCCGACGAGTGTATCGGAGCCTGAGTTGTATTTGCACATAAAGTTGTTCTTTTTAACCTGGAAAGGAAGCTGGGAATTTAATTCTCCAAGCAGCTCTGCTCCGGTTTTTGGTTCATACGGCTTAACCGGCTCAAAACATATTATACTTTTTGAACAACCTGCAAGAACAAATCCAAGCATTAAAATAAAACTGATTTTTCGCATTTTCAATTTCCCTCATTATTTTTTGACTTTTGAGTTTTTTGTCCTGCTTCCAAAGCTCTTTTATACTCATTCAAAACAGTATTGAAAGTTGACCGCATTTGGTCGGGGGCTTTAGGAATTATCGATTCAATTTCCTCTATAGCTTTTTCGAAAATTCCGGCTCTGTAATAAACCGTTGAAAGTAAAAAGCGAGCCTCTATATGGTCGGGATTCAACTCTTTGCATAATTTGAATTCGGCGATAGCTTCGTTGTACCGGCCTCTTGAGTCCATCAATTGTGCCCATTCGAAATGAGCATTGAAATCTTTGGGATTATATTTTAATTGTGCCGTGAGAAATCCTAATTTGTAGCCGTAAAGATAATTGTTCATAGTCTCTTCGTCATTTGTAAGATATTGACCTGTGCCGTCATATAGTAAAGAAAAACCGACATTTTTATTGCCCAGTTTTATCACTTCTTCATTGGTGAATCCTTTTTCCTTATAACATAATACATCTATTCCGAATTTTGAGAAATCGAATCTTTTGTTAAACTCGATTTTGTCATCTTCGAGCAATATAACTATAACCTGGCGAAATTGATCCGAGCCGGAACTTTCATTATAATTTTCGAACTCATGAACGCATGGCGCGCATGTCATCGAGCCGAAATGAAAAAGGTATAATTTGTCACTGTTATTATATGAATCGATGATTTTCTTAATAACGGGACTATTCATATTATTTTTCTGATTATAGGCGATACCATTTGAAGATTCTTCCGAGTAGCTATGCCCAGACAAAACAAATTCAAAAATAAGAAACAACGCTATTGTTGTTGTAATCATTAGTGTTGCGAATAAATAACGTAATTTAACTTTGCTCATTTTTCGATTTCCAATATTTTATTATCGAATTCGTTCAGGTTAAATCCTTCCGTCTGAACTATTTGTTTCTTATCAGTCAGAATCAGCCATGGAAGGGCGTTTACGCCCCAGTTGATGCGAGTCTGTTCCTTATCGGCTTCAACTGTTCCGGCTGGTAATATTATACTGTTTTGTTCGAACCAGTCATCAATTGTTTCCTGCTTTGCGTTCGTAAGAGCGATTGTTAAAACTATTATATTTTTTTCTTTCAGTTCATCTGCTTTTTTATTTAATTTAGCTATACAATTTCTCGAAGGTCTTTGCTCCATATCCCAGAAACAAACTAATACAGGCTTGTCCTTTAGTTCCTGAGCAGAAAGGCTTTTGCATTCAAATTTCGGCAGCGGCTTGTCAAGCAAAGGTTTGGGATCGAAAGCAGGGTCACCGGGTCCGCCGGATATATAAGCTCTTTTTAATCCTGCATCAGAAACATGAGTGCCTTCGGGGAATTCGTATTTAAAATCATCTTTGCTTAATCCCTGGTTGATTTTAATATCTGATAAAGAAACTATGATTATGAAATTGTCAATAAAACTTTCAAGCTTCCAATTCTCTACAGGGGAATTTATATCGGGGACATTCAGGAAATTGAAGTTGCGTATTTCCCATGAAACAGGATACAAGATACCTTTTTCCACCTCCTGCAATATGATATTAGTGAATGTACCCCTGATAAGATAATCATTATCATTAATTATACCCACTTCGATGGCAACGGGCATATACATTTTGTTTGGATCAATTATGAGTTTATAATATGTTGGAAAATTTCCAAATGAAAGGTCCATTTCTCCCGGAAGCACACCTTCCATTTTAATTAAGCCATTCTTCTGTGTGGTTTTAAAGCTTTTATTTTCAAATGCTATTTCAAAGAATTTCAGTATAGGCATTTTATTATTAACTGACAGGATAAAATCAGGAGTTATATCTGAAATCAGCATTTGGTTGTCTATGCTTCCACGCTTGTATTCTGCACTATAGATTATCTTGCGATTTCCATCATAATTAAGAATTGAAGGATTATTGTTATCGTATATGATAGCATTGTATAAATGGTTATTGAATTTCATTTTCCATTTAGCAACAGGATGCTCATATATAAAATCTTTGTTTTTGTCATTTTCTTCACGTTCCTTTTGCACCG
>CAYSHS010000020.1:0-18401 GCA_964430845.1 uncultured Pirellulales bacterium
TTATAAAAAATGTGCTGAGGCAGGCACTTCACAAAGCAGCTCCCGAAGAAGTAATAAAAATCGCAAAGAATCTCAAAAATAGTAACGGCATGGGCCAGGGGATGGAAATATCTGCGGATATAGCTCCTTCTCAGATTCATCCTATTCCACATTTAGGTTATGTCGGCAAGATATTTCCAGAAGTAGTCGAGGAAACCAATCTTCTTGTTCATGCAACCCTTTTAGGCGTAGATATTGATGTTGATGATCTAATAGCTTCTCTTGTTGAGGAGGAAGAATACGGTTCATGGGAAGATTTTGTAACAAGATACCGAGCGACAATACATTTGAGTATCGTAGATTGCCTACCCAAAAATATGTTGAAAAAGGGCCGGGAAATTTCTATTACAACAATTATTGGTGAAGACAAACTAAACTCATTGAAGAAAAATGCAGGTTATTATGTTTGCATGACTCAGGATAAAAATAATAAGCCGCATTTTTTGGATTATTTCACAGGTGTCTATCCGGTAGATTTTAATCAGCCTGCAAATATTGACTTCTGGCAATTTTTCAAAGATGCACAGGATGTTTTGCTTTTCGGACAAAGCCCCAAATCAGAGACGATAGATTTCTGGATTTCGAGATTAAAGAATGATAATACTTATCCATTGGCTCTCGAATATATGGAGGTCTTGCCTGATGAATTTATACCTGCGGAAACTATTATGGATTTCTATGAAAGCAGGTATAAAGATTATCGATTGCTGGCTGATAAAACTTTCAACGAAGCTTCAAATGACCCGAAAAATAATCATTTTTTGATTCAGCGTGCAGTGGATAAGGTAAAATCTGGATTGCCGGCATTAGAAAAAATTATAAATCTAATACTTCGTTCGCAGGATAATGAAAGCATAAGAAGAATGCTGGCTTTAATGGAAGATGATTTGGAATCCAAGGAAAAGAGCGTTGTAAAAAGTGACAATAAAATTCTTCCTACGGTAATTCGTTTGATTATTGCCGCGAATGAAAATGATTTAGGTGATAAGCTTGTTGAAACGTATTATAATTATAAAGATAAACTTTTTATTGTTGAAGATGATGTTGATGAATATATGGCATCTCTACAGCGTAAAATAAAAGCATCATCCGAGCGAGGATTTGCACTTGAGATAGTAAATCAGGCTTTGAATTTACCGTTAAAAGATAATCAGTCATTCTTATTAAGAATTCTTAATAATCCGTCTGAGTTGGGATTAAATAGCGCTGATACTTTCAGAAAAATCTGGACAGTTTTAGGTTCGAGTGACGATTTTGATATACGTAAGTATCTTGAGGATTTTCTTTCATCTCCTGATCTATCCGATATCGGCGTGGAACTTGGGCCGGATAGTTATTCTTCGATATTCGATTTTGAAATGGCGGCGTTAGATGTGCTGCAATCTTTGCCGGAAAATAAACGACCTGCTCGCAAGGAATTGCTCGGTTATTTGCTTAGTATTTACCAAAGCAATAAGGAGGGTACCAGGAATGCAATAAACGATAAATTCAAATCGCTCCTGAGACCTGAAGATACCGAGGTTCTTCCTGTTATCGAGGATTTCCTCAGTCTGGATTACAGACGAAATTATGCCAATAATACGGCTCTTATTATTACAAAAATAATGAATGATCGGCGGTTAATACCTTTTATAAGAGCCGCGATTGATAAAATTCCTGATAATTCCGACATAGTCCCTTTTATGGAAGCCTTGTATGCGTGCGGCCAGGAAGAAGAGGTGATTTCCAAGGCACTTGAGATACTCGACATGTCACTTGGCCAGAATGTTCAATCCGATATACCTCAAGACAGGTATCGAGATATCAGCTTAATTCTTCTTCTTGGTAAAACTCAAAGAAAGGACTTGATACCTGTTATAGAAAATTATGCAAAACAAGATAGTCTTGGTAATGATATACAACAAAGTGCATTGCAGTCACTTGCTCGGCTTGCCGGTAAAGAGGCGATTCCGACGCTGCTTGAAGTTTACAAAAATACGAATGATATTGTTACAAAAGTAGTTTGTTCATTTGGGCTATATTATAACGACGACAAAACCGGCGAGAAACTTTTGAGACATCTGGTCGAAGGAACATATATGGATGTACCCGATATCCAGTGGCGAATGGGAATGGATATTTCAGTTGGCCAGTTATTCGAGAATATAATTAAATCTAATCTCCGAAACGAATTAACCGATGAGTTATGGCTCGAAAAATTAACATATTACCTTGATTATTCTGATACGGATATTGAGTCGGACTTCTTTAATGATCACAGGAAAGAGATATTAAATATTGCAGTTGAACAGCTTGATAACAAAAACAGAGAAGTCCGCGGATATGCTTGTGAAATATTACAAAAAGCTACTGGACGAAATTTCGGTTTTGATAATAATAGGTATGCGGGACAACAGGAAAAAATTGTACAGCGATGGAGAGAATATATAAATAGTTTTGAGAAATAGGAAAAGATATAGGATTAGGAATAGGGATAAAAATAGAAAAATAAACTATCCCTCTTCTTAATCATGTTCCTATGTTAGTCCGGCAGATTTATCATTAAATGCCTGGATATTTCAGATAATCGTTTTTTCTCACGTCTTGCTTTGGGAGAAAAGAAGCTCCATGGACTTGATGCCGGTTTCCGCTTTCTTGGGATTTTTACCCTTTGGGGCCAGTTATCCGTCGTAAGCGGCCTGGGATACACAAATGCACCGGATTCCCTGTAAGCTGTGCTTACAGATGTCTGAATATTATCTACCTGAGGTATCCATACACTGTTAAAAATAGTTGCCACATCCTTGTGCAAACCAGCCTTTTGTTTAATCATGGCTAATCCTTTCAGCTTGCAGCTTGTTATACACTGCACGATTTGCTGCAACTGCAACAAAAAGTTTGCACTAAATCGGAATCGGCATAAAACGGTGCGGAAAACAATATTCAACACCCTGCCTCAACCAGTCCTTACCTAAAGTATAATATACTCAATCAATATTAAGCTGTCAAAAAAAATCTATATTTTAATTCTAATTGAACTTATGCAAAACTCTTGTTCTAATTTTAGAAATAATTTATTTTTTTATCGGACAGGCTTCAGCTTGTATTCAACTAAACCGGGTAATTCGGGCCAGTCCCATTGAGCAGTTATATAAATATAGTCGATAAAAATACTTTTCGAGGTATCATCATTTATGACTTGTAATTGAAGCTTATTCATTTTTTGCGGGGTATCAACAAAGCTCGCGGCATCCCACGAATCCATTGAGTCTCCTTTTCCGTCTCTGCTTATGGGAGCATCAATAGTGAACCATATTTCAGGATCGGCTGGCCAGTCTTTCCCTATGCTCCATTTTGCTTTTCCCGGAGGGAATAAATCCTGCTCATAGTGTTCCACGTAAATAACCAAAGATGATATTTTGGCATCCGGTGGAATGGAAACATCTGAAAAATCGAAAGTTATAGATGAACCCGGTTTGATTTCCAGGTAATTATTGTCACTGGACATCACAATATTAACATCTTCATTTGCAGAAAATATGCTTTTGCCCTGTTTATCTAAACCATCGGTTATTGTCAAAGTCGCAATCTTTTCCGGTGCCGGAACGACTTTTATGGAAAATGTCTGAGTAGAAGAAGCAGGAATGTCATTATTGTCGGTAACTTTAATTGTAACTTCATTAGGTGCCGCAAGAATGTCATCCGGCATCCATTTTATAATTCCCGTGTCCGTTTCTATTGTCATGCCGTCAGGTTTTGACAGGAGGGAGTAGGTTACTTTTTCGTTGGCATCAGGGTCTATTGCATTAACATCATATACATAAAGAACTCCGAGCATAGCCGTAGTTACCGGTGTTGAAATAATTTTGGGCGGATCGTTAAGCGGCGTAATTTTAACTTCGACTCTGGCTGTATCAGTTGAGCCATCGGGGTCCTGAACAGTATAAGTGAAGCTATCGACGCCGTAATAGTTGGTTTCGGGAATATATTTTAGAGTATTATTCGGATTAATTTCAACTGTGCCATGAGGAGCTTGTGTAACCTCTTTTATTGTCAGAGGGTCTTTATCCATATCAATATCGTTGGCAAGCACCCTGATTTTATCGATAGGCTGATCTTCGTATGTCGATGCTGTATCGTCATTTGCGACCGGCGGATCATTAATGGGGTTAACTGTTATATAAACTATTGCAGCATTGCTTTTTGTTTTGCCGTCACTGACCGAGAATGTGAAACTGTCAAGGAAATTAAAATCTTTGTTCGGAGTGTATATTACTTCCGGACCTGTTCCGCTTATGGTTCCATTCGATGGAGCCCTTTCAATGCTGTATGTAAGCGGGTCGCCATCGGGGTCATTGGCTTCGAGAGTGATAGTTTTCGGGGTGTCTTCATCCAGGGAAACGCTATTTCCGCTAACAGCTACCGGTAAATCTTCTACAGGCTGCACTGTAATTGAAACGTCGGTAATTGAGCTTTTGTTCTTACCATCATTTGCCCTGAAGCTGAAACTGTCCGAGCCGTTGTAATCATTGTCGGGTGTATAAATCATATTAGGCTCAGTTTGAGTAAGAGAGCCGTGCGATGGCGGAGTTACGATTTCATATGTTAAGGGGTCGCCATCAGGATCGGTAGCAATCAGCATAACAGGTACAGGAGTATCTTCCTGTGTTGTAAAGCTTCCATGTTTTGCTATCGGGGCATCGTTTATGTTTTTTACCGCTATTGAGACGGTTGCGATAAAGCTATCGTCCATGCCGTCATTGGTTCTATAAGTAAAACTATCAGGACCGCCGTAATTTTCATTCGGGGTATATGTAAGATTCGGAGCATTTCCATTCAACTTTCCGTGTGCCGGCTCTGTTACAATTTTATAAGTTATTGTATCCCCGTCAGGATCATCTCCTTTTAGTATAATTGTCACAGGCGTATCCTCATTTGTGTTTATCGATTCGATCTCGACAACCGGGGGGTTATTCTGAGTAACATTTATTCGTACTGTTGCCGGCTTGCTATTCAATTCTCCGTCATTTGTAACAAACGTGAAACTATCAGGACCGATGAACGCCGGTTTGGGTGCATAAACTATTTTCCCGTTGTTTTCAAATCCGGGCAGCTTGCTTATCGAGCCGTTAGCAGGTTCTGTGCGTATGGAAAAAGTTACTCTTTCACTTTCAGAGTCATTCCCTGTAAGAGTAATTGGAATAGATTTATCTACTTTTACTGATACAGCCTGATTATCAGCGGCAGGGGGGTCATTGACCGGCGTTACATTAATCGATATGGTGACTGAATTACTGTCAGCCTGGCCGTCATTGACGATAAATGAAAAGCTATCTGTACCGATATAATCCTCGTCGGGAGTATAAGTAAGGTTTGGCGCGATTCCGCTTATCAGACCATGTTCCGGGTTTGTTATTTTATAAGTCAAATTATCTTTATTCTTATCTTTGGCAATCAAAGTAATCTTTGTCGGGGTATCTTCCGGCACGTTGACCTCAGCGGGTTCGGCTGATGGCGGATTATTAATTAATGTAATCGCCGCAAAAATGACTGTGATAATGAGCAGTATAAATAAAAATATTAGTCTGCCTTTATTGTTCTTTCGCCGGGGAATCTTATAATGTGAAGCATCTATAATTTTGTGAGTAGATTGTGTTTCCTGATAGCTGATGTTTTCATGTACAGGGGCAGATTCAGCAGTTTTCTTCTTTGGCCTTTCATGATGCTTTATAGTAATTTTGTTGTCGGCAGTCTGCATCTGGTCAACAAATACATTTACATCCTGCGTTTCTTTAGCCTTATCTTTGTTTTCAGAATCAAGGATTTCCCGGGCCAAAGCCTTATATTCTTGAGCTCCTTTGCTTTCTGGCGCATAGGTAATAATAGGTTCGCCTGCACTTGGTGCCTCAGCTAAACTTATGGTTCGATGAATAACTGTTTTGAATACGAGGTTGCCGAAAAACTTCTTCATCTGTTGCTCTACTTGCTGGCTGAGGGCTGCCCTGTTCTCAACAAATGTCAGAAGCAGTCCTAAAATCTTTATCGAGCATGGATAAAAACGTTTTCTGGCTATTTTTACCGTTTCAAGAAGCTGTTTTAAACCCTCCAGTGCGTAGTAATGCACCTGTACCGGAACGATAATATCCGTGCTTGCTACAAGGGCATTGAATGTTAGAAGTCCCAGTGAAGGCGGACAATCCACGATACAAATGTCATACTTGTTTCTTATTTTCTTGAGCTGGTCAGCCAAGATGTATTCCTTTTGTGATACAAGAGACATGTCAAGCTCGACGCTGGAGAGCCTGATATTACTCGGAACAAGGTTAAGACCCTCGATTTTCGTATCCAGTATGGCTTTTGATATCGAAAAACGCCTGTTTGTTATGACATGGTAGATTGTATTTTCAAGATTTTCCGGGTCGTAACCAAGCCCCAGTGTGGCATGTGCCTGAGGGTCGAGATCAATAAGCAGTACTCTTTGACCCATTTGAGCGAGAGCGGCTGCAAGATTCAACGATGTTGTGGTTTTACCACAGCCGCCTTTCTGGTTTGTTATTACAATTATTCGCATAGTTTTATACCGCTAAAAATCAGATGCTACTCTGCGTAGCAGGCTACGCTACGAAGCACGAGACATATCAATATCGTCTTTTTTGCCTGGCTTCTCCTGAATTTAGCAGATAACTGCCAAATTTTCTCGTTATCGGAAGGAGCTTCGATATGCCGCTGTTGCGACTTTTCATCACGCCATAAACAAAATATAAAATATCATATATATATTCGATAGTCAAGGAATTTTATCGGATGTTGTTGAATACCATGTTTTTTTATAATTTCCGCTTCTGAAGGATGTTTAAATTATTTTAGGACGAAATATTCCAAAAAATTCGTATAATTCACGGCAGATAAACGTTGTATTGAGGAAATTATTTTATCTTTATATAATTATTTCCAAATAAAAAAGGAGCTCCATCTTATCGGAGCTCCTTTATGATGAACAAGAATACGTCTTAGTCTTTATCTTTAAGAGTTGACATTGATTTATTCAGTTCAGTTTGTATTTGATTGAGTCTCATTTTTGATTTTTCTATTGCAGACTTGGTTTTATCAATCAGTTGGTCAAGAGCTTCCGGAGCCTGGTCTATAACGTGCGGTTTTAAGAACACGATAAGCTCCGTGTTTTCCTTGTTAACATTGTCGTGACTGAATAATTTTCCAAGTATCGGTATATCTCCAAGACCGGGAATCTTATATGTTACAGTTGAATCCTTCTGGAAGAGAATGCCGCCCAGTATAAGAGTATCCCCGTCCTGGATGATCATATTGGTTGTAGTATTCATCTGGCTGAGAATGTCCATGTTACCCAAGCCTTTGTCGCCAGTCTGCTGAGAATAGTTGACATTGATTACCATATTAACATTGTTTTCAGGGGTAATGCTCGGTCTGACGCGAACTTCCATACCGACCAGTTGGAAATCATAAGTATCCGAGCTTACTACTGCACCAGTCGATGAAGTAGTCTCAGTTGTACCCGTTACGAATGGAATTTGAGTGCCCTTGAAGAAATTCGCTTCCTGGTTATCCTTAGTCCACAGTGTTTGCTGGTTTAGAATATGAGCGTTGGCTTCTTTTGCAAGGAAGTCGATAAAGACAGACAGGCCAATACCTGATACTACGAAGTCGTCATTTTCAATTACGGTATGGTCATAATCACCGCCGCTGGATTGCTCGCCAAAAATACCCTCGAGGTTAAGTCCATATCTGCCGACAGAACTTAATGCAGAACCTGATGATGAGAACTCCAGCCCGAGGGAAGTCATAGCGTTATGCTCTACTTCCACAATAATAGTCTCGACCATTACCTGTTTTCCGGAAACGTCCAGCTTGGCAATCAGTCCTTCAAGGTCATCCATAAACTGTTCAGGTGCCAGAAGGAGAATTGACTTCGTATTCGGTTCCGGCATAAAACGAACTTTTCCGAATATATTGCTTACAGGCATTGTATCATCGGCAGTGCCGCCAGAGCTGCTCCATGGAGGAGTGTAAGTTGATGTGGTTGAGGAAGTTGAAGAACTGCCGCTTGTAGTGTCCATATATGAAGTGCTGCTTAACCCTGTAGGGGACATATCAATACTTGTTGAGACGCCTTGCTCGGCAAATACTGTGTTCAGGCGTCTGCTGAGGTCCTCACAATCTGCGTATTTGAGCTGTACGATTTTGGGTATTACAGCAGGCTCTGCCTCATCAATTTGCTGAATAAACTTCTGGATAACTTCGTACGCTTCAGCGACGTTGCTCGCTACGATTATCTTCTTTGTGTCTGGTATATCGACAAAAGTGAGCTTGCCGTATAGCGGGCCTATGATTTTTTCTCCCAGTGCTGCTGCAGTGGTGGTTGAGGAGCTGCTAAGCAGACGCTGTGTATTTGAGTTTGTGCTGCTGCTTGAGGTGGTGCTTGAGCTGCTGAAAAGCTGGTTAAGCAGGTCAACCAGTTGAACAGTGTCGATATTCTTTACAGAAATTATCCTGGGTTTAAGCTCTTCCCAGACGATAGGTGAGTCCCAGTTTTCAATTTGCTTTGCTATTTCTTTCATATTTTCTTCGGAGGCAAGAACTACAATCTGCCTCAAAGATGGATATGTTGTTGTAATAACTGTATCTGCAGATAACATACCAGAGCTGGTGGAACCATAAGAAGTTCTTGTAGCAGTTGTACTTGTACTTGTAGAGCCTGTAAGATTGAAAAGCTCGTCAATTTTATCTTTTATGTCTTCAGGGTCGGCATATTTTAACAAGAATGTCTGTCTCTTCAACTGATTCGAGGGCAGGTCAATCTCTACTATGAGCTTTTTTACCATTTCCCTGTATTCTTTCTTTCCGAAAACCAGGAGCTGCCTGGATTGAGCAAGAGGCTGAATTGAAACATTCCTTCTGAAATCAGGGCTTAAATCGCTCATGATTGTTTCCAGGCTCGAAGCCACCTCGTCAACATCTACGTACATGACTGAGATAGTATCATACTCTCCTGTTGTTGCTCCTTCATCCGGTGTTATGTCTAATTCCTTAATCAATCTTGCTATTTCTTCCATCACTTCAGCCGGCGCTCTGACAATGATCCAGTTTTTATCCGGGTATGGGACTAATGTAATTGACGATTGTTCAGTGCCGACGATAGAAGTCATTCCGCCGGTGCTTGCGGTAGTACCGGTAAATCCTCCTGCAATACCGCCTCGGCCGCTGGTTGTACTATTCCGACCACCTCCCATACCGCCGCCCATACCGCCACCGCGTCCGCCGCCCATACCGCCTGCAAAGCTGTAAATAGGTATCAGCAACATGACTGATATTATGATGAGTATAATTGTAATTTTCTTGAACATCGTATTTCTCCTTTTATGAAATATTTATAAGCCTTAGAAGTTTATTAGCAGCATTATATTAACTACCACGACCACCAAATGTGCTGGTAATTCTGCTGGTATTTGTTCTTGTAGTTCCGGTCCGGCCAAATTGGGAACTGGTAGTCCTGTTTGTAGATGATCCGCTTGCCATGTTTTCCCCGCTTAGAATTAGATTAATTAAATCTACTATTTCACGTGGATCGCCACCATTTTTAATTTCAAATATTTTTTCATCATTTGGTTTGGCTTCGGGAGCATCGAATTTTTTAATAATTTTTTCAAGCTCGAGCATAGTCCCTGCGGTATCGATTACCAGAAGGGTGTGGGTGTTTTCTTCTGCGCTTAAATAACCACTGTCGGTGAGCAGAGGCTCGATAATCTGAGCGATTTGCGAAGGACTGTTATACTGCAGGTAGTAGAATTTCTCAACAACCTGGTTTTCTGGAATGGAAGCCAGTACTGACGGGTCCCAAATAACCTGAACATTTGTGTCAAGTTCTTTGAGCCATTTTTTAATCATAATCATATCTTCTTCAGTAGCTCTTGCAATTATCCATTTGTTCTTTGGCTCAGCAATAAGCACCGGCTCGGGTTTTCCACTTCCGACAGACATAGCAGTTGCTGATAATGTTCCCATATTCATACCCATCATACCTCCCATTGTATTTCCTCCTCTTGTTCTGCCGCCTGATGGGTTTGAAGAAGTGGAACGAGTAGTAGTTGCAGAGCTTCTACCGTTTGAAGAAGTAGCAGCAGCAGTACGAGAGTTTGTAGAACCACTAGTGCGGCTTGATGATGAGCGAGAATCATTAGTGTTTATGGATATTGTTGGCATCGAAGATATTCCGCCCATCATACCACCCATAGGATTAAATCCGCCAAGTGTGCCTGAAGAGGTAAGGCCGCTATTAGCCATAATGGTTGTCAGCAAATCGGCCATTTCCTGCGGATCACGGTACTGAACGGGTAATATTTCTGTTTTTGTCTCCGCCAGTTTAACGTCAAACTGCTGAATAATTGATTGTACCTTCAATAGTGTATTAACATTATCTAAAATCATCAGTGTCCGCGTGTTTTCTTCGGCAGTTAAATATCCGTAAGAATCGAGGAATGGCTGTATAATCTGTCCCATCGCTGAAGGACTGTAGTTTTCCAGCTTAAAGATTTTTCGCACTATTGTGTCCCTGTCTTTAATTGACTCCAGGGGGTCGTCCGGGCCCAGCAACTCTGCATCATATCTTACAACCTGGTTTGAAGGTTTGATGTAAATTATGTCATTTTTGGTCTCGGCAACAAATCCTTTATCACGCATTACAGCGTAGAGAAGATTAAGAGCCTGGCTTTTTTTCATCACATTTGGTGAGAAAATAGTTAGCTGCAGATTCATGGCTTCATCAGATGGAACAACTGCTTTACCGGTCCAGCTTATCAGCGTTTGAATTATGGCAGTGATGTCCAGCTGGTTTAAGTTGATAGGTATATTCGGATCATCGTTTGGATCTAAAAGCTCTGCTGGTAAGGTATTACCTTGCATACCGCCCATCATGCGGCCGCCCATTGCAGTGTTCGTGATATTGTTGAATATATTCGGATCGAGCACAGTGCCCTGATTACCTAGGCTTATTTGTGTATATATGGCTTCAAGCTCGATATCGTTAATATCATTTGGATCTACTTTTACGCCGTTGGCATCTACAAGATAGGTAAGCAGCTGATATCTCCTGAACTGGTTGGGATCGAAAACAGGCATTCCGCCTCGACCGGTAAAACCGCCTCCGCCAGTCATGTTCGTTCCACCGCCGGTTCGTCCGCCGCCCATCATACCGCCGCCTCCCATCATACCGCCGCCGCCGCGTCCGCCGCCGCCGCGTCCGCCGCCGCCACCACCACCGCGTCCCAATGCGATGTTGTTAACAGGCATCAACAGAGTAACCGTAAGTAAGATGATTATAATTGTAATTTTCTTAAACATTTTTTTTCTCCTTTGTTCCTGATCGCCGGCTGTTATCGGCGACACTGATATATTGGTAAAATATTAATTCAAATTTCAAAAGTGATAGATATTTGTTAAGCATTGATTAGCCACCAAAACCGCCGCCCATCATGCCGCCGCCCATCATGCCGCCGCCCATCATGCCGCCGCCCATCATACCGCTGTTTGTTCCGCCACGGTTTGTTCTGCCTCCTCGGTTAAACCTGCCGGCCATACTTATTTGCGTATATTCATCGTATAAGGTTAGAAGCTCTGTTTGGCTGATATCTTTCGGAATAGATATTTTCATGGTGGTTTCCATAGGTAGGGTATTGGTTCTGCCAGTCGTTTGGTATCCACTATTTCTGTTCATCGAGTTGGGATTGTTCATTTGTTGTGTACTGCTATCAAGTTGTGTTTCAGATTGACCTGTATTATTAGCTGCCGCTTGTTCTGTCCTGGACGAGACAGCTTGTCTATTTTCATTCGTATGGCTATTTGCAGTTGTTGATGCCGGTGTCGGTTTTTCTACCGGTTTGAAACCAACTTTCCAGATAATAAGAACTGCTGCAAGACCAACCACTATTAAAATTATTCCTTTTGATTGTTCCATTTTTAATCACCTCGATTTCTAATTATATTCTTTTATTATGTTTCTCAACCCGGTTTCTCCCGGTATCTTTTTTTCATAAAATTGTTTTAATTCTGGTAATAAATATCTTCCTGATTTACTTGTTGATCAACTGCGCCTATCTCATCTAAAGCAGTCGTATCAACGCCGAAAGGCCCGGCAGTTGTTGGGTCGCCTCCGAAATTACCAAAGCCACTAAAAGCAGCCGGATTACCACCAAAAGCATTGAAACCTCCAAAAGCAGCCGGATCACCGCCAAAACTTCCGAAGGCAATCGGATCAACTGCCGCAGAAGTGGCATCTAAGGGAGTTTGACCCCCTGATGTTGTCGGATTTCTGAAACCACCCTGTCCGGGAAATCCAGAATTACCGAGTCCTCGCTGACCATTTCCAAATCCGTTCTGATTGTTTCCAAATCCGCCGCCCATAGGGTTACTTCTGCCTGTATTGTTTGTCGTAATATTTCGCTGTCTGTTTCTTCTATTTTGAGCGTATAAATTTTCTTGTGATTCGTTGTTTGCAGAAGATGATTTATTTTCCTGTATCTGTTTGCTGAGAATTTTTACTTCAGCAGATTGAGTTTTGTAAAGCATAATTTCCTGAATGCAAATGCTGATTCCGTAAGCAGCAATAAGTATCGCGATACAAATAATCACGAATGTTGGTTTAATTTCTGACTTTTTCATAAATTTTAATCCTTAGTAATAGTATTTTAATATTAACCACCAAAACCACCGCCGCCGCGTCCGCCGCCGCCACGTCCGCCGCCCATCATACCTCCGCCGCCCATCATACCTCCGCCGCCCATCATACCGCCGCCCATCATACCGCCACCCATCATGCCTCCGCCACCTCGCCCGCCGCCACCACGTCCGCCTCTATTATTCATGCCGCCCATCTGTGTAAATTGACCGATCAGTCCATTAATCAGGTTGGATGTCGACATTCCCATCATTACGTCTGTGGTGAGTCCTGTAGTTTCATGTACAGAAGCCTGGATCGGCGAAAAATCTGTCGTTGTTCCATTGAATTCTATTGTTACATAAGTGGGTTTAATCGCTGCAATTCTGGCAGAGCCAATCCTATCGCCTTCAGAGTACCATTCATTATTTATCCATGCCCTCTGGCCTAATATGGCGCGTACTTCAGTTACAGGATTAACCGGAACCGAGACCTCTTGGACTATTTCGGAAGAATTATATGGCGGGGCAAACGGATTAAGCTGTCTCAAAGTATCCGCTAAATTTTGTGCGCTTGTCAGCACTTTGCTTACTTCTTCCTGCGGCCTTTCACTCTGCCTGATTGCATTCAAAATAGTATTTTCTGCTTGGGCTGATGACAGGAAGAATTTTGTTATCATTACAAATGAAAAAACTATCAGTAATGCAGAGCCGCCGAGTAAAACAACCGAGACCAATTCCTTCTTTTCTTTTAGATATTCGAGATTAATGTTCATTATTTTCCCCTCTTAGCTGTAAATGTTGATAATGTAATGTCAAACGTTGCCTGCTGGGGGTTTTGCGGATCACATTCTATATGTAATGCCTCAATTCCGGCCAGGTAAGGATTAGTTTTCAGATCGGCAAGTAAATACAGTATTTGCTCGAATCTGCATGAACCCTTGCTGTTCAGACATAGTAATTCATAACCCGCCAGCGGGCTTGTTTTTGTTGCAGTTTCCTGCCATGGTGATGTAACTATTCCTAGCCCGTCAAACTGCTTGTCCAGGTAATTTCGGAAGTCTGTCTTTTGAGTTTGTTCGTCTTCCGGCATTTGAAATATAGGGACAGCGTACATAAGTCTTTCGCGAGCACTGCCTGTTACGTTAAGGCTTTTTAATTTAGTATCTATGGCATTATATTCCGTTTTTTTTCTGTTCCAGTTACTGTATCCCTGTGTGCCGAATACTAATACAATGATAACTACCGCGCCTACTCCACCCATTTTCAGGGTCTTTTTATCTTTTTCGTTTAATTTTTCAAACATAGTTTCTATTCTCTTATTATCTGATTGATTTTCCCGTTGATTTTCCTGCTGTTTTTCCACCTGTAAAATTCAAATAATGAAAATCCATTGTAAATTTTATGCTTTCACTACCCAAACCACCCATACCTGTCATCCCTCTGTTGTTGTTGGTATTGCTCCTTGTGTTGGTTGTGCCTGCCCTTGATGCAGTGCTTGTGTTTGATCTGCTTGAGCTGCTTCTGTTTTGTGTTGGCTGCCATTCCACATTAGATATTTCCGGTTTCTTCTCCAATTGCTCCTCGAAATTGTACAGGGTTTCATTATTGGACGCCTGACCAGTAATAGAGATTTTTTTATCCCTTTTATAATCAAAGCTCTCAAGCTGTATTCTGCCGCTATTTGCAGAGCCTGTACGTCCGTTGCCAGTTGCTGGTTCGTTATTATTAAATGTAAGGTCACTGATAAGATTAAGTAAATCAGGTCTTCGGTTTTCGATAGCTTTTAATACATTTTCCTGCTCTACAAGCGCCGTGAGATTTTGACCGGTTGCATCTATTTTCTTTTGTATTGCATCCGGTTTTATCACGTCTATTGCATAACAAACGCCCAGGAACAAGATAAGTGTTACAACTGCAATTGCACCTGCAATTTTCGGTGAATATAACCAGTGTTTTTGTTTTTCTTCGCCATAGGGTTTGTATAAATTCTTGAAAAGATTAAGCTCGTCGCCTGTTGACTCGATGATCATTAAAGCCAGGCCTATTTGAAGACGATAATCGAAAACTTCTTTAACGCTGAGCTTGCTTGTCGTGCTAATTTTGCTAATATCCGGCCTGGCTACAGTGGCATTTAAACCTGCATCTTTGAGAGAAGATGCTAAATCGGTATATGTTGCACTGCCTTCAGAGAGTACGAAAACCTGCAGTTTTTCAAATTTTTCGATTCCGAATAAATCAACAACACTTATTGTATCCTGGACAAATCTCTCGATGTTTTCGGTTTGCTCGCCGGCTTGTGTTTCGACAAGGTCATCAATTCCCATATCCATAGCAACAGCGTTGATTAACTGCCCTTTTTTCACCAGGCAGATTTGCGTGCTTCTGGAATCGGCATTTATGATTACGGCGTTTTTCTCATTTCCGGAAAAAAGCTCCTTCCAAATTTTTACTATGCCTTCGCAATCGAGGAGTATCTTTGAAGGTCTGAAACTAATGATTTTATCAATAAAATTTTGTACCTGCTGCCTTCTTGCCGCGGCGATAGTAATCGCTAATTGTCCTTCTTTTTCAGGGTCGGCTCTCCATGCAAGCTCCATCTGGTCGGCAGGTAAAGGTAATCTGCTCTCAGCCTGCAGTTGCACCATCGATTCAAGCTCTTTGTCCTCAACTGCGGGAATGTTCACACGGGAAAACGCTGTTCCTGCCGAGTCATAACCTACTGCGACAGGCTTTGGCCTTTCGGTTTCTTCATCTGTAATCGGCTCGATGGATAAACCGCACTTGACTGCGAAATCCTGCCAGTTTATGACATTTTCCTCACTGCTTTTAGTTTTTGTAACTTCGATAATTCCGCCGCGTTTGTAAAGCTCTACGGCTTTGAGTCTGCTGCCGGATTTTGCTATCGCAGTTATTGTCTGTTCTGTCATATTTTCATTTTCATTACTCATTTTAATTGCTTGCTCCCTGATACCAGTATAGTACCTTATATGGACTTGTGCTTCTGTCTATTACTACTTCTGTTCGTAAGGATGTACCAGCAGTTCCACCCCGATCAGCGGTCGCTGTACAAGTGATATTAAAAATATTCGAGCTAACGGTTACATAATCCTGAATCATGCTTAACATATCGCTGCTTATTACACCTGCATCTGTTAATTCAGAAATATCTTCTATCCCGTATTCCAGGCTTTCTCTGTATCCTATGATTGCCTGAGCGGCAGCGATTGCCTCATTCGTACCACCCATCAAAGCGGCAAGAACTACTTCTGAGGCGGTATTAATATTTATCAGACCGATGGTTGAGGTTGTTTGAGTTGTAGTCTGGCTACCAGTGTTACCGACAACAGATATAATTGTAGAAGAACCTGTGTTTTGGGCTGTTTGTATTGTGCTCTGACTCTGATTGGCGGCAAAAGTTATTGTTGTGGAAGAGTTTGTATTTCGGCTTGTTTGTGTCGTATCTGTAGTAGTTGTGCTATTACTATCTGTTGTACTATTACTACCATACGGGTAGCATGTTATATATGCCGCCCAGCCCTGATCAAGCCATAAATCACCATTATCGGCAGGCGGATTGATATCCCCGTCCATTTCGTTATAATCGAGCTTGCCGTTCAGGTTTGTATCTTCTCCATAGAATAATTCATCTGTAACACCCCTGACCAGTAGCAATTCACGTATTGTTCTGAATGGAGCATTTCTATTAGGATATCCGAACGTCAGATTTTCATAGTAGCCGCCTTCGGTACCTAATTCACTAACGTCGTCATCGCTGTCCCGCCAATCTATAATCGCATCGGCAATGTCATCATACATGTTAGGCAATCCCACGAGCTGGTCCCATGTTGCTGTGTTTATATTCATCTTGCCTGTCTCGTCTGAAATCGTGACGTTATACCAGCACCTGGTCATTGGAAAGTCATTAAAATCTTCAGGACTGCTTGCCCAGATGTCATAACAGCAGTCTGTGTCTTTTTCATCCTCGTTAAGTATAGCAATAGCCCGTTCTATTCCTGCCCGGCAGGCCCATTTGGTTCTGACTGCTTCTGACCTGGCCAGAACTATTTTGCTGTCCAATCGACTTCTACGTCCCAGAACGGCTACGATAGCAGTGAGGATTATTATTATCCAAAGCACTCCTACAAGAACAAGCCCTTTTTTATTGCCGTCAGTATTCATTTTTCACTTCGTTTAACTTTCTAAAACTATGAACTTTATATAAGCTCTTTATTTTTTGTCCCGTCTCAAAACTTTATTGAACAGTACTTGCCTCTACATCAACCTGCCTGACTAAATTGACAAGAAAAGTCTCGGATATAATATTGCCAAGCCCGAGAGGTGTAGTAGTGATACTGACCTCAATCAGGTCCGGCGGTTCTTCCATATCTTCAGGCCAGTCTGCATACCAATTTTCGCCGTCCCAATAGCTGATCTCGAAATATTCGATGTTTTCTGCGATTGTTGTCAAAATTCCACCAGGCTCAAATTCACTATTTGGATTCGGCCATACGCGTCTCTTGAGTGACAACGAGTCGTTATCACCGGGTTCCAGGTAATATTCAACTTCATATATATCGCACTCCGGCTCATAAATTCTGGCTTTTGCCCTGTTGACTGTGTAAAAAATAATATCAGCAGTTTCATAATCTGAATAAGCTTCAGATAAACCTATCAATTCTGTATCCTCGAAATTATCAGCATGATAATAATTAGTAAGGTCGCGAGAGATTAGATTTGCGGCAAATCTGACCTCGGAGGCGGCGGTGATATTTTTTTCCACCATATCGCTGCCTGTAATGATTGTGTGCAGTGTTCCGATAGCTATCAATGATATGAATGTGCCTATCGTGGAGGCCACTAATATTTCTACTAACGTAAATCCGGTTTTTTTCGTATACATTTTAAAACTATTATCCCGTTTCCGTGTCTGCGTATATGCTGACGCCGTTTAGCATAGTATCGATTGAAACGCTGTAGGGACGATTATTGTCACTCCAGGTTATAGTAACAGTTATATAATATAAATCATCGACATTTTCGTATTGGACCGATGCAGTCCATGTATATAGCACATCATATCCATCGAATTCTCCCTCGAATGTACCGAGATCGATAAATTCGTCGATTCCTACATAATCAATCAAACTGAGCTGCCTGTCAGCCAGAGATAAGGCTGTCTCATACTGCCTGTTAAGTCTTGTATTGTTAAGCGCTCTCGAGCAGATGGCACTGATTGTTAAAACAGAGCCGCACAGGATTGTGCTTGCCACAATTGTCTCTATTAAAGTAAAACCTTTTTTTGTTTGTTTGAGCTTCATAATTGATTAATATTCGGCATCAAGATCGACAGTGTCAATTTTTACGCTATCTATAGTGCCAGAGTATAACTTGGATTTTCCGGTTACCTCGTTCACACTGAGGGTGTAATGAGTTTGCCCATCACCGATTTGTGCTAAAGCAGTCTGCGATGTGCCATCAGGTGCGAATACAATAATATACATTTTATCCGACCTGTTTCCCAGGTCATAATCGTTGGACAGGATTCGTACATCCTCGATAGCTATAGTACCTTCGAGTACGACTGGAGCGCACAAAGATTCCTCAACTACGATTTCTTCAGCAGTGCCGCTTTGTTCATCAAAAAGTGTAGTAACAAGATAAAACTCGTTATTGGCCATATCCAAATATATTTTGTA
>CAYSHS010000021.1:0-18289 GCA_964430845.1 uncultured Pirellulales bacterium
GAGAACATCAGACCCTTTTCAATGGGATAATATAATTATTAAAACAAACTAATGGGAAAAAAAGACTTAGATTGGGTAACCCTACTCAAAAAGAGAGAAGCCTTCTGTTATATTAAACCAACAATGTATAATGGTGAAAAAGCAGAAATTCATAATATGACACGATCCGAGCAAATTGAAGATGAGCATAAAGGGTATTATTTCAATATTCGGTTACCTGCGAATAGAAAAATAAGTGATTATACACCGAGAATTGTATCGCTTATCGATGACAAAGTATCGCCGATAGAAGCAAATCAAATAATATGGAACCATTAGGCGAGGTGTCGTATGGGCGAAATATTCAGAGCTTATGATATTCGTGGTTCTTATCCGGACGAGGTAAATGAGGATATTGCGCGGAAAATAGGTGCCGCGTTTATAGAACTTCTTTCGGCCGGGAATATAGTAGTAGCAAGAGATATGCGCCTTTCGTCACCGAAGCTCACTGAAGCTTTTATCAATGGTGCTATTGATTCAGGTGCTCTTGTGACAGATATAGGCATGACAACTACACCTATGTTGTATTATGCGATTATTGACGGTTGCTTCAGTGGCGGTGCGATGGTTACCGCTTCTCATCTTCCGGCTGGTATAAACGGTTTTAAACTGTGCAGGGAAAGTGCAATTCCTTTAAGCGGTGAACATGGATTACCTGAGTTGAAGAAAATAATTGATATACAGCCGGGTATAAACGCAAAACACGATGAGAAGGGACAATATAAACAACTTGATTACCTGGAAAGATACATCAATAAAATAAGCAAATTTGTGCATAAACCAAAAAAAATGAAAATCGTAGTTGATGTCGGTAATGGTATCGCCGGGCCTGAAGTTACTGCTCTGTTCAAAATGTTTCCGGATTGGAAATTGATTCCGATGTATATGAATCCCGATGGTAGTTTTCCGCATCATGTAGCAAATCCGTTAATCGAATCGAATACTATCGATTTGCAAAAAAAAGTAGTTCAGGAAAAAGCCGACATTGGAGTTGCCTTTGACGGAGATGCTGATCGTTGTGGATTTATCGATGAAAAGGGCCAAAGAATTCATGAGGATTTGGTAACAGCGCTTATAGCTGAAACTTATCTGGCGGAATTTCCGAAATCTGCTATTATTTATGACCTCAGGTCAAGCAGAATTGTTCCTGAAACCATTACAAAGCTTGGCGGCAAAGCTATACGCTGCCGAGTGGGACATGCTTTTATTAAAGAAAAAATGAGGCGGGAAAATGCGATTTTTGCAGGAGAACTTTCCGGGCATTACTATTATCGCGATGTTGGATTTACTGATAATGCTATATTTACAATGATCTGGATGATAAATTATCTGGCGTCTAAAAAGTCACCTCTTTCGGAGCTTGTTGCACCTCTTAGGAAATATCAATCTACTGGTGAGATTAATATACGCATAAAAGACAAGGATGCTGTGTTCGGGGAGCTTGAGAAATCATATAGAGATTCTCGAATTGATCATCTGGATGGATTGACTATTCAATATGATTCATGGTGGTTCAATCTTAGACCTTCGAATACGGAACCTGTAATAAGACTCAACCTGGAAGCCCGGGACGAAGAAATACTCGATGAAAGAAAAGACGAAGTTCTTGATAAAATCAAGAACGCAGAGCCTCGAATGCAATTAATATAAACAGGGTAATAAAATGGCAAAAGAAACGGATTCTAAAATAAAAGCATCGCAAAAAAAGAAAAGCCTTGATGAAATTATATCCGAATTAGGTGTTTCACCTGAGCAGGGTTTGAGCGATTCCGAAGCCAAAAGCAGAATAGGAAAATATGGTTACAACGAGCTGGTCGAGGAAAAGGCCAACGCAGTTCTGAAATTCCTTTCATATTTCTGGGGTCCGATTCCGTGGATGATAGAAGCGGCAGTGATACTCTCGGCAATAGTACGTCATTGGGCTGATTTCTGGATTATCCTGGTTTTGCTTTTAATGAATGCTGTTGTTGGTTTCTGGGAAGAATACCAGGCGGGAAATGCCATTGAAGCGCTCAAAAAGAAACTAGCGCTGGAAGCGAAGGTCCGGCGGGATGGAAAATGGAAAAACATTACTGCAAGAGAGCTGGTTCCAGGCGACATAATTCGCCTGCGTCTGGGTGATATAATTCCTGCCGATGCAAAACTTCTCGATGGTGACCCGATAGAAGTTGACCAGTCAACCCTTACCGGTGAATCGCTGCCTGTCGAGCGTAAAAAAGAAGATGATGTTTATTCAGGCTCTATTGTGAACCAGGGCGAAATTGAAGCTGTTGTCTATGCTACCGGCTCTAAAACCTATTTCGGTAAAACTGCTCAAATGGTCGAAGGAGCAAAAGGCGCAAGTCATTTCCAGAAAGCAGTTTTGAAAATAGGTGATTATCTGATAATCCTTGCTGTAACACTGGTCGCATTGATTCTCGTAACTGCGCTATTCCGAAAGGAAAGCATGTTGACAACGCTGCGGTTTGCCCTCGTATTAACTGTTGCTGCAATCCCTGTTGCCATGCCGACTGTCTTATCGGTTACTATGGCAGTAGGCGCCAGGCTGTTGGCGGCCAGACAAGCTATAGTTCGAAGATTAGCCTCTATTGAAGAGCTTGCAGGAATCGATATTCTCTGTTCTGATAAGACAGGAACTCTCACACAAAACAAACTAACTCTAAGCGATACTGTTGGATTCGGAAGTACCGAAATGGAACAGATTATTCTTTGCGGCGCTCTCGCTTCACGCGAAGAAGATAAAGACCCGATTGATAATGCGGTTATCAGCAGCTTAAAAGATGTTAAAATTCTTAGCTCTTATCAGACAATTCATTTTCAGCCTTTCGATCCTGTTCACAAACGAACTGAAGCGACAGTAAAAGACCCGGATGGAAAAACCTTCAAAGTCAGTAAAGGCGCACCGCAGGTCATTCTTGAATTAGTGGAAAATAAATCGGATGTCCAGGATGATTTGGACAAAACAATAAACGGTTTTGCGGCCAAAGGTTATCGTTCTTTAGGTGTTGCCAGAACAGATAAACAGGACAAATGGCAATATATTGGTGTGCTTGCCCTTTCCGACCCGCCTCGCGAAGATTCCAAAGAGACTATAGCCGCTGCTAAAGCAATGGGAGTAAATGTGAAGATGGTAACTGGTGACCAGGTTGCTATCGGAAAGGAAATAGCAACTCAGATTGGTTTGGGCACGAATATTTTAGATGCCCAGGTTTTCGGCGATACAAAGCACCATGAAGCAGCCCTATTGTCGGAATCTATCGAGCAGGCGGACGGTTTTGCACAGGTATTTCCCGAGCACAAACATCATATTGTAGATGTTCTGCAAAAACGAGGTCACATTGTCGGGATGACAGGTGATGGTGTAAATGATGCGCCTGCACTGAAGAAAGCTGATGCAGGTATTGCGGTTTCCGGTGCTACAGATGCGGCCAGAGCCGCTTCGGATATCGTTCTTCTTACACCGGGACTTTCTGTGATTATCGATGCAATTAAGGAAAGCCGCAAGATATTCCAGAGAATGAACAGCTATGCCACTTACCGGATTGCAGAGACGATACGTGTTTTGCTGTTTATGACTCTTAGCATATTGGTTTTTAAATTTTACCCGGTCACTGCTGTTATGATTGTTCTTCTGGCGCTGCTTAATGACGGCGCTATTCTTTCTATAGCTTATGACAAGGCTCATATTTCTGAAGTTCCTGAAACATGGAATATGCATCGCGTTCTCGGTGTAGCAACGGCGCTTGGCATTGCAGGTGTAATTGCTTCTTTCGGGCTTTTTTATCTTGCAGAAGAGAAAGGAATAAACCGTGATATGATACAAACCTTGATGTACCTTAAGTTATCCGTAGCCGGACACATGACGATATTCCTTACCCGAACAAGGGGACATTTCTGGGCGGATCGTCCTTCCAACATCCTGCTCGGAGCAGTTATAAGCACGCAATTAATTGCAACGCTGGTTGCAGTTTATGGCCTGTTTATGACTCCTATTGGCTGGAAGCTGGCGGCACTGGTCTGGGGATATGCTTTTGCATGGTTTTTGGTCAATGACTGGATTGAAATTTGGGCGCTTCACATCTTCGATCCCCAAAAACCCGGGCTGCTGACAAAAAGATAAAAATAATATTCCCAAAATCCATAAACTAATTGATTTGATTTTTACAGGTTCTGATTGTAGATTATTTAATTGAGCTGAATTGAAATAATCGGATTAATATGAAAAGTTATTTTCGCTATTTATATGCCATATTGGCGGTTTTACTAATAGTTCTTTTGCGATTTGCATTACACCCTTTAACCGGCCCGGGAATACCTTTTATAACGCTTTTTCCCATTACTGTCCTTGTGGCTTTACTTGCCGGATTAGGCCCTGCTCTTCTTACGGGCATACTCGGTGCGATAGTAGCAGATTATTTCTTTATAGGAGAGCCATATTCAATAACAATTGATGTTGCATTTATTACCAGGACGAGTGTAGTTATACTGACCAGCGCTCTTGTAGGGTATGTGGGCGATATGCTTCGTGCGGCACGCAATGAGATGGAGATTCGTGTCAAAGAAAGGACGGTTGAGCTAAGCAAGACAAATGAACAGTTGAAAGAAGAAAATCTTCAGCGTCTGCAATCCGAGCAATCACTTAGATTGGAGGAAGCTCGTCTTGATGCGCTTGTGAGTTTAAGTGAGATAAGTGAAGAGCCGCTTGACAAAATAACCGGTTTTGCCCTCGACCAGGCAATTGCACTGACACATAGTAAAATCGGTTTTCTTGGATTCCTGAATGAAGATGAATCAATGTACGAGCTTCATTCTGTTTCAAAAGATGTTGTCGAAGATTGTAATGTAGAAGGTGACCCTGTACACTGGCCTGTTAAGGATGCAGGCATCTGGGCGGATGCTATCAGGCAGCGAAAAACATTATTTGTGAATGATTACAGCAAACCACATCCGCGAAAGAAAGGGATTCCGACAGGTCATGTTCCTATCAAGAGATTTATGGTAGTACCTGTCTTCGAGGGAGAGAAAATAGTTACTATTGCCGGCGTAGGCAATAAAGAAACGGATTATGATAAGTCAGACGAGCGTCAGTTGGTATTACTACTGAGTGGAATGTGGAGTTATGTTCAGAAAAACAAATCAAGAGAATTGATACTCACGGAAAGACAGAGATTCAATGATGTCCTCGAGACATTACCAGTGTATGTATGCCTGTTGACTCCTGATTATTATATGCCTTTTGCTAACAAGGTATTTCGTGACCTTTTCGGATATTATCCTGATAAAAAGTGCTACGAATTTTTATTTAATCGCAGTGAGCCGTGTGAAAACTGCGAAACATATAAGGTTCTCAAGACCAATCAGCCTCAGCATTGGGAATGGATGGGTCCTAATGGCAGGAATTACGATATATTCGATTTTCCTTTCAGAGACACCGATGGTTCACAGCTCATTCTCGAAATGGGTATCGACATTACTGAACGTAAGCAGGCTCAAGCAGCCGTACAGGCGGAACGCCAAAGGCTTTATGACGTGCTGGAAACACTCCCTGCGATGATATGTCTGCTAACCCCTGATCATCAT
Organism: uncultured Pirellulales bacterium; assembly: GCA_964430845.1. Taxonomy (GTDB): domain Bacteria; phylum Planctomycetota; class Phycisphaerae; order Sedimentisphaerales; family Anaerobacaceae; genus JAFGPS01. Next base: position 5,620 of record CAYSHS010000021.1, read on the forward strand.
ATAGCATTTGCAAACCGAAGCTTCCGTGATAAATTTGGGGATTCCAATAGTTTGCACTGTTACGAATCCTGCTTCGGAAAGAACGAGCCATGTGATTTTTGCGAATCTTACAAGGTGCTCGAAACAGGCCAACCTCACCATTGGGAAGTTAGGACTCCAGATGATAGTGTAATTGATGCTTATGATTTCCCGTTCACTGACGTGGATGGCTCGCCGCTGATACTCGAGATGGATATAGATATTACCGAGCAGAAACATGCCCAGGAATCGCTTCGCTCTGTATCGCTTTATTCACGAAGTCTTCTCGAAGCATCGCTGGATCCGCTTGTAACAATCAGCTCCGAAGGCAAAATCACGGACGTCAACGAAGCGACAGTTCGGATTACAGGAGTTTCACGCGAAGAGCTTATCGACACTGACTTTTCAAATTATTTCACTGAACCTGATAATGCAAGAGAAGGTTATCAAAAGGTCTTCACACAGGGATTCGTAACTGATTATCCCTTGACTATCAGGCATAAAAACGGAAAGCTTACTGATGTGCTTTATAATGCTACAGTGTATAAGAACGAGGAAGGCTAGGTTCAGGGTATATTCGCAGCCGCACGTGACGTTACAATTCAAAAGCAGGCATCTCAATATGCCCGAGGTCTGCTTGAGGCGTCACTTGATCCGCTTGTAACCATCAGCGCCGAAGGTAAAATCACAGATGTCAACGAAGCCACAGCGAAAGTTACAGGTTTTTCGAGAGCAGAGCTTATCGACACTGACTTTTCAAATTATTTCACTGAGCCTCAAAAAGCAAGAGATGTATATCGAAAGGTTTTTGATGAGGGATTCGTAACAGATTATTCTCTGACAATTCGTCATCGTGACGGCCATCTAACTGATGTTCTCTATAACGCAACAATTTATAAAAATACACATGGCGATGTAGCAGGTGTTTTTGCGGCGGCACGTGATGTAACGGAAAAGAAACAAGCAGAAGAAAAACAAAACGCTACAAATTCTATCCTTGAACTATATGCAAGAAAGACTTCCCGCAGGGATTATCTCAACGCAGCAGTCAACGTCATTCGAGACTGGTCGAAGTGCAGCAGAGTTGGTATTCGCATAAAAGATGAAGAAGGTAATATACCATACAATTCCAGCGTTGGCTTCGAGAAAGATTTTATTGATCTCGAAAATCCTCTGCACCTGGAGAAAGACAGTTGCCTTTGTATCAGAGCGATTACGCAGAAACCTGACTTGAACGACAGGGAATTACTTACTCCTGGGGGATCTTTTTACAGCAACGATTCTCTTGCATTTGTTGGCAAACTTACTGCTGAGCAGGCGAAATCTTATCGCGGCCAATGTATGATGCATGGTTTTCATTCAATCGGAATCATACCCATAAGATACAGAAATGATTTGCTCGGCGCAATTCATATAGCAGATACGAAAAAGAATATGGTGCCTCTTGCAAATATTGAGTTTATCGAGTCCACTATAACTCCGTTGATTGGCGAAGCAATTCACAGGTTCAATGCTGAAGCAGAGCTTGAAAAATACCGAATGCACCTGGAAGATATTGTTAAGCAGAGAACCGAGGAGCTGGCAAGGTCGAACAATGACCTCGAGCAGTTCGCATATGTTGCAAGTCACGATTTGCAGGAACCTCTGCGAGCTGTGTCGGGTTTTGTAAGTTTATTGAACCATCAGCTTCAGGAATCACTTAACGACAAAACAAAAGAATATATGCACTTCACGATTGATGGTGTGCATAGAATGCAGTCGCTTATCAATGGATTATTGGAATATTCACGAATCGATACACGCGGAAAACCACCCGAAAAAACCGATTCGAGCAAACCGTTAGAAGATGCAATATTGAGTTTGCATACAAGCATAAATGAATCCGGCGCTAAAATTACGCATGACAAGCTGCCGACAGTTAACATCGACCCGATTCAGCTTACACAGCTATTCCAGAATCTTATAGGTAATGCAATAAAATTCAGAAGCGAAAGTCCGCTGGAAGTTCACATAAGCGCATCTCACAAGGACAAAGCCTGGCAGTTCGCAGTGAAAGATAATGGCATAGGTATCGAGCAGCAATATGCCGAGCGTATATTCCTGATTTTCCAGCGCCTTCACACACGCAAACAATATCCCGGAACAGGCATCGGCCTGTCGCTGTGCAAAAAAATCGTGGAAAGGCACGGCGGTAAAATCCGGGTTGAATCCGAGCCAGGGAAAGGCTCTACTTTTTATTTTACTATTCCTGATTTGGAAGGAGAAAATGAATGAATTTATCTAATACAAAACCTATCGAGATATTACTGGTCGAGGATAGTCCCAGTGACGCCGCTCTGACAATCGAGGCGCTCAAAGCTGGAAAAATCGCAAACACTCTCAATCACGTCGAGGATGGTGTTGACGCAATGGACTATTTAAAACGACGCGGCAGATATACTAACGCAGCGAGGCCGGACCTTATTATGCTCGACCTCAATCTGCCTCGAAAGGACGGCAGGGAGGTGCTCGCTGAAATAAAGAGCGATAAGGATTTGAAAATTATTCCGATAATTGTCCTTACAACTTCAAGTTCAGATGAGGACATATTGAAGTCATACCAGTTGAACGCAAATTGTTATATAACAAAGCCTGTTGATTTCTCACATTTCATTGACGTAGTCAAGTCCATAGAGAATTTCTGGCTTACAGTAGTAACTTTACCTGTTAAACTATAATGCCCGAAAAATTAGTAAATATTTTACTTGTTGAAGACAGCGAATCAGATGCAGTGATTTTGCAGGAAGAAGTCCGGCAAAGTAACAAAGGTAATTATAACTTCAAAATTGCAGGTTCCATGCAACAGGCCATTGAATATTTGAAAAAGGATAATTTTGATGCCGTGCTGCTGGATTTAAACCTTCCGGACAGTTCAGGACTGGAAACTGTTAAGGCTGTCAGATATTCACAACCTGATATTCCGATTGTTGTGCTTACAGGATTAGAGGATGAAAAAACGGGTATCGAAGCTGTGCGTATGGGCGCCCAGGATTACCTTGTAAAAGGCAAAACCGACGGCAGGCTTATATCACGTGCCGTGCGCTATGCAATTGAGCGAAAAAGAATGGAAGTTGAATTGAGAAAGGCCCGGGATGAGCTGGAAATTCGAGTCGAAGAAAGAACTATGACAATCAGGCGGCAATCACGGTTTCTCGAAGCAAATTTTCAACATTCGCTTACAACAGTAATTTTTCTCGATATTAGCTTTAACTTCATACGTGTCAACCTGGCTTTTGCAAATGCATGCCGGAAAAGAGTCGAGGATTTTCCGGGTCATAATTATTTCGAGTTTTTTCCTGATTTAGGGTATAAGGAGATTTTTGAAAATGCAGTAAGGACAAAGGAATCTTATGATGCCCGTGCTAAGCCATTCAGCTTCGTGGAACACCCTGAATGGGGCATTAAATATTACGACCTTACTTTAGTTCCCATACTTGGCGAGAGCGGGGAAGTGGAATTTCTGGTCTTATCACTGAAAGATATTACAGAACGTAAAAAAGCCGAAGAAAAAGTCCTTGCATACCAGGATCACCTAAGAGCACTCACGGCTGAAGTTGTAAGGGTCGAGGAAAATGAGCGCAGAAAAATAGCTACAGAGCTGCATGATTCCATAGGCCAAATACTTGCTTTTCTGAAAATTGAGCTTGGAAGCCTGCAGAAGCTACAGGAGTCCGAAGACTCATTTAACACAATAAAGCATCTCAGGGAGCAGGTTGAAAAAGCGATTCAGCAGACGCGCACATTAACCTTCGAGATGAGTCCGCCTGAATTATACACACTCGGCCTGAATTCCGCAATCGAGGAGCTGGCACAAAGATTCAGCGAGGAGAGAGGCTTGACATGCACTGTAGATATAAGTGATAATTCATATTCGCTGGATGAACAAATGAAAATTATTCTTTATCGTTCGGTGCGCGAGATTTTAATCAACGCAGCCAAACATTCTCACGCACAGAACATACATGTTTTAGTACGAAGAATAGATAACAATATCGAAATCGTTCTTGAAGACAATGGCATTGGTTTCGATATTTCCCGCCTCGATAAGACAAAAAAAACAAAATTTAACGGTTTCGGACTTTTCAGTATAGACGAAAGACTAAAACAACTGGGCGGCAAACTTGCGATTAATTCTGTAAAGGGAAAGGGAACAAAAACTATTTTATCTGCACCTGTAAGAAAGGAATAAAAAAGATGAGCATTCGAATTATATTAGCTGATGATCATGCGATTTTACGGCATGGTTTGGGCAAGCTGATTCAGCAGGAGGAGAATATGGAAATAATTGCACAAACTGGTGATGGACATTCGACTATAGAGCTTACAAGGGAGTTATCTCCAGATATTATTATAATGGATATTGGAATGCCTGACCTCAACGGCATAGATGCAACCAGGAAAATTACACGTGATTTCCCGAATGTTAAGATTATCGGTTTATCCATGCACTCAGGAAAAAAGTTTATCTCGGAAATGCTGAAGGCCGGTGCTTCGGGCTACCTGCTGAAAGACTGCGCTTTCGAGGAGCTTATTACAGCCATAAAAACCGTCTCGGAAGGCAAAACATATCTGAGTCCTTCAATTTCTGATGTTATTGTTGAAAATTATATTCGTCCGTCTGACGAGCAAAATTCGGCGTTTTCATTATTGTCACAAAGGGAAAGAGAGGTGCTGCAGCTTCTTGCGGAAGGCAAAACAACCAAACAAATAGGTATGACTCTTTATATAAGCTCCAAAACAGTCGAAGGTCATCGTCTTAGGATTATGTCAAAACTAAAGATAGATAATGTTGCAAATCTTACAAAATATGCAATTCGGGAAGGCCTGACTTCCCCAAATCCATAAATGAAACAATTTTTGCGAAAAATTCGTCCGTTTATTGGTCTGGCACTGCTTGTACTGGCATTATTCCTAATCAGAAATATTCTCAAGGAATACCATTACCACCAGATTGTTAAGGAATTATTTCAGATTCCGATAAAAAGACTTCTTTTAAGCACTGTTCTGACTATCGTCAGCTACATGTTACTGATTTTATATGACTTCATGGCGCTGCGTTACGTCAATCATCCGTTGGAATACAAAAAAATAGCTATGGCCTCTTTTATCGGTTACGTATTCAGCTACAACCTGACCATCTTCGGCGGGGGGGCCGCACGTTACCGCATTTATTCAAATTGGGGAATTTCAGCGATTAATATCGCCAAGATAGTTATTTTCTGCGGCCTTGCTCTCTGGCTCGGTTTTTTTACGCTCGCCGGTATTATTTTTGTATTTGAGCCTCTTGATATTCAACAATTTCTACACCTGCCTTTTTTCGTCACAACCCGACCTCTCGGAGTGATTTTTCTTTTTTTCATTAGTGTATATATTTTTGCAATAGGATTGAGAAAAAAACCTCTCAAGATATTTGGTTTGGAGCTTTCAGCAATAGGACCGGGTCTTACTTTTATCCAAATCATAATTGCCTGCCTGGACTGGACGCTGGCATGCAGCGTTTTCTTCGTTCTCCTGCCTCCGACATCAACTTTACCTTTTTTTGATTTTCTTGGTATTTTTCTTCTTGCCCAGCTTGTGGGTATCGCAAGCCAGATTCCGGGCGGTGTGGGAGCATTTGAATCGGTATCTTTGTTTTTTTTATCATTTTTTTATCCCGCTCCGGCTGTGCTCGGCGCACTTTTAGTTTACCGCGTTATTTATTATCTTTTTCCGCTCACTATTGCGGCGTGTATGCTTACACTTCACGAGCTGCTTAAAAATAAAGCTATAAAACTGGCAGGTACGACAATTGCCCAGGTGACATCGACTGCAGTGCCGCATGTATTTGCTTTTATTGTTTTCCTGGGTGGCGCAGTTCTGCTTTTCAGCGGTGTCCTTCCTGCTGAACAAAGCAGACTTGCTATTCTGAGAGATTTTATGCCTCTTCCATTTGTGGAAATTTCTCATTTTTTAGCCAGCTTGATAGGATTCTGGCTTATACTGCTTGCACGAGGCTTGCAGCTTCGTCTCGATGCGGGTTATTACCTGACTTCGATACTAATGGTCTTCGGAATCTTCTTCTCACTTTTCAAGGGGCTGGATTACGAAGAAGCAACTATATTATTTGTTATGTTGATGATATTTCTGCCATGCCGTAAAGAATTTTACAGAAAAAGCTCGCTACTTGCCCAGCCGCTGACAATTAACTGGATTGCCCCGATTATTATTGTGGTAATTGGTTCAGTCTGGCTGGGCTTTTTTTCTTATAAGCACGTTGAATATTCCAGCTCGCTCTGGTGGAAATTCGCATACCAAAGCGATGCGTCACGGTTCCTTCGGGCAACCGCGGGAATTCTGATTTTTTCCATGACTGGTGCAATTATAATGCTTCTTCGCACATACAGGAAACCTTTTAAGAGCGAACAAACAACTGATATACAAAAAATAAAATCCATTGTCGATAGCTCAAAGCGTACTTATGCAAATCTTGCTCTGCTCGGCGACAAAATTTTTCTAATCAGCAGGAGCGGTTCTGCGTTTCTAATGTACGGTTCTAAAGGGCAAAGCTGGATTGCTATGGGCGACCCTGTCGGGCCAAAGCAGGAATGGGCGGAGCTTATCTGGCGATTTTATGAAATTGCCGACAGGCACGGCTGCTTTCCGGTCTTTTATGAAATAGAGGCAGAAAGTCTTCATTATTATGCGGACCTGGGTTTGGCTTCTTTTAAAATCGGCGAGGAAGCTCATGTCCCGCTCCAGGATTTTTCCACCAGAGGAAGCAGTCACAGGCACTTGCGATATATAATTAATACTCTTGAAAAACTCGGATTTAGCTTTAAAGTGCTTTCTGAAGACGAAGCAGCTTCTTCTATAACAATATTCAAAAATATTTCTGATGCCTGGCTCAGTCATAAAAATATTGGAGAGAAGGGTTTTTCCCTCGGATTTTTCAAAGAAGAATATCTGGGGAATTTTCCCGCTGCTGTTGTACTTGACGGGGACAAAATCACAGCTTTTGCTAATTTATGGTGCGGAGCCGGCAAGGAAGAGCTTTCGGTTGACCTGATGCGCTACTTGCCTGATTCGCATGAGGGAGTGATGGATTATTTGTTTATACAGTTAATGATGTGGGGAAACAGGGAAGGATACAAACAGCTTAATTTAGGCATGGCGCCACTTTCGGGGCTTGAAGACAAGAGAAATTCTTTATTGTGGCCAAGGTTTGCTAATTTTGTTTTTCAATACGGCGAGCATTTTTACAACTTTAAGGGACTGCGTAAATATAAAGAAAAATTCAGTCCAATCTGGCAGCCGAAATACCTCGTATGCCCGGGCGGCATTACAGTGCCGAGAGTGCTTGGTGACATTATATCGCTGATTTCGGAACGAAAATAACATATGCCTTTTCTCATTTTTGTAAAACTCTGGTATTATTTGGAACATTCATGTGACACGGATCACATCTGGGCTGACAGCAGGATAGTAATTAAGGAATTGGGAAAAAAAGCGAACTATAAATGAACGAAAAAGCACATAATATATAGAATGAATGAAAATAACGAATTCAAGATGGTCGAAAAAGCCAGGCAGGGCGATGCAGCCTCAATTGCAGAACTATTCAAACAATATTGGCGGGCGGCCAGAGCGGCAGCTTTTAGTATTACAGGAAATATTGATTTAGCCGAAGATGCCGCGTCTGAAGCATTATATATAGCATTCAAAAATATTGGCGAGTTAAAAGATACAGGTAAATTTGGTCCATGGCTGCGTACGATTGTAATTCGTTCGGCACAACGTCTTAAAAATTCAAATTCTGTGAAAAGAAAAAATGATTCGGAAATATCGTTTGAAACAAATGCCGCGAGCAGTATTTCTGATATAGAAAAGAAGGAACTTGGTATATTAATTCGTGATGCGGTAAGTAATCTGCCGGATATTTTGCGGGAAACTATTTCTCTTTATTATTTCGAGGGTTATAAAATCGAGCAGATTGCGGATTTTCTTGATGTTCCGATCGGTACGGTAAAAAGGCGCCTTTATGACGGCCGCAATGCTTTGCGTGACTCTGCACAAAAAATATTAAGGGGAGTAAAACCAATGAATAATAAACGTGAAGAAACTCTAAAACTGCTCAGGGACTATCTGGAAAAAGGCGGAGATTCTGATGAATTGCGAAATATAATGAGACAGGCAATGACACTGCGTCCGGTTCCTTATGAAATACTTCAGAAAATTATGCTTAAATATTCGCCTGTCGCAAAAAAACTTGCTGATCCGGAAAAAAGAAAAAAGTATGAAACACGCGTTCGCAAATCGATGGAAATTTTCGGTAAACCTTCACAAAGAGTTACCGACCAGAATCATCCTGTCAGAAAAGCTGTTCTTGCTATAAAATCTGCTCTGCCGGAATTTCGTGAACGCAAAATCGATACAGATAAAATTGCTGAAAATATTATTCAGGTTCATATCGGTGACGTTGGTTCATGGACTATGCCGCCTGGTTATGACGAAGGAATTCCAGGTTCGTTCATATCATTTTCAAAAGGATTATTTTTCGAAAAAGAAGATGGAACGCTATGTACGATGTACGAACCTGGCGGCCCGAAGAATAACGAAGATTTCAGAAGAAACGGCCTTGTAAGTGATACATTATATCTAACATGGCTTAACACTGATACAATCGAGCTACATTCTATCGAAGAATTTCTCCGAGACTTATGTAATAAAGTTGTACCTGATATGCAGTTTTATTTTACACCTTATTCTGAACCTCGCATTTATTCCGGCTTGCGTATGCAGTTTGAAAATGTCACCGTCCCTGCCGCGACAGGGGGAATATGTTCCGCATGGCCCGGCCTGCCCGATGGTGTTTCTGTCGCATCTGTACAGTTGTATCTGGAAGCATGGGCTTGTGCAAAAAGCGGCCATAATATCGAACTTAAAAAGCTTGGTTCGTTCCTCGAACAGCTCCGCAAAGCAGAACAAGAGGAATCTCATAACAATAAAGAGTGACATATTGCCATGTTATATTATACACTAACAATGGAGAACTATTGCAAAAATGAGAAAAGACATATTTATTTATCCAGTGCTTTTTTTAGTATTTTACAGACCGTCGCTACTTCATCTTTCGATAAATTATTATAGAATGGCAAAGCGATTGTGCTTTCACAGGCTTTTTCAGTCACGGGAAAATCACCTTTTTTATAACCGAATTTCTCGACCATAAAAGGCATCAGGTGAGCCGGCGGGAAATAATTACTCACCTGGATGCCATTGTTTATCATCGTTTCGAGAATAATGTCACGATTCGAGCGGGAAGATTCCGCTAAACGAGCTACAAAGACAAACCAGCTTATTTCACATCCTTTGTCAGGTTTGGGCACAATGAGTCTGTCATCGTCTGTGAGCATTTCCTGGTACCATTTTGCAACCTGGCTGCGTTTCGCCTTGATTTCATCTATTCGTGAAAGCTGTGCAATTCCGAGTGCGCAATTTATATCGCTGAGCCTGAAGTTATAACCGAGTCTCCGGTGACTCAGCCAGCCTGCGTTTTTATCCCTTCCCTGGTTGCGCAGCGAAATGCACAAATCTGCAATATTTTCATCATCAGTCAGAATCATTCCGCCTTCGCCTGTTGTTATCTGCTTGTTCGGATAAAAAGCAAAAACGCTCAATTTTCCGAATGTCCCCGCCATTTTCCCGTTCAGTGATGAGCCGAGCGCTTCGCAACTGTCTTCAATTATTATAAGATTATGTTTTTCTGCGATTTTGCAAATTTTATCGAAGCCTGATGGATTGCCGAAGACCTCTACAGGCAGAATAGCTTTTGTGTTTTCAGTAATAGCGGATTCAATCTTCCCCGGATTCATATTGAGACTTATCGGGTCAATATCAACAAAAACCGGTTTTGCACCAGTCATCATTATAGTAGTTGCCGAAGCTATAAATGTGAACGGCGTAGTAATTACCTCATCGCCGGGCTTTATGCCTAAAGCTGTAAGGCACAGAAACAAACCAGTTGTGCCGCTGCTTACTGCAACGGCACGTTTTCTTCCGATATACTTTGCAAAAACCTGCTCGAACTGGTACAATTTCGGGCCAAGCGAAAGATTTGGGCAGCGAAGAACCGAACAAACAGCTTCGATTTCCTTCTCTGTAATGTCAGGTCGTGACAAATATATCTGCATAACGAATACTCCCGTTTTATAATGAGCACTGCAAAATTGAAGTCAGGCATATATTATTTGAAAAAAAACGGTTTAAGGGATTTTTTTCATATATTCTTTTCTATTGTAATAACTTCATTGGCACAAACAACTTATTTTGGCTGTTTAAGAAAGAAAAAATTATTTCCCTTTCCAGCATCGTCTAAAAGGGATGACAATAAGCAATTATGGGACGTGTATTTGCCTTAGAAGCAATTTATTTGTTGTAAATAATATAATCGCACTTATCTGCTAAACATACATGCGATTACAGCCGAAAAAAGGATATAGTTTGAACGGAAGCAGGGTTTATAAACAGCATTTGCGGGAATCGATAAAATGGCAAAAGGTAAAAACGTACTAACGACTGGAGATGTGGCGAAGATTTGCCATGTTGCACCTCGAACGGTTTCAAAATGGTTTGATAACGGCCAATTGAAAGGATATCGCATACCAGGCAGCAAGGACAGACGGATTCCCGTCAGCGAGCTTCTTCGCTTTATGAAAATCCACAACATGCCCACATCAAATTTGGCGGTCGGTAAAATCCGTGTACTGATAGCAGACAGCAATCATACTACCGCAATGACTCTTGCAGAAGCGTTAAAAAGCAGAGCCGATTATGAAGTTCAGGTTTCGCGAAGCAACTTCGAGACAGGAGCGATTATAGAAAAATTCGCGCCGCATGTTATTTTAATCAGTCTTCTTGCCAATGGCATAGACGCGGCGGACGTATGCAGGGCAATTCGTGCCAACGAAGAATCGCAAACGATTAAAATTGTCGCCCTTGTCAATAATTTGAGCAATTCCGAAGCGGCAGCACTTATACAAAAAGGCTTTGACGGCTACGTCTCATATTCCGATGATGCGATAGAGGTCATTAAAAGAATAGAAGAGGTAACCGCGATTATATACTAAATATAAATATAAAATATGCCTGCCGCAGCGAAATCACTAATGAAGCAAGGTCTTTCCCATGAAGAACCTGTCCTGAGCGAAATCGAATGGAAGGGAATCCATTAACTATTCACTAAATAATCTTGGCGGCTTCGCGACTACTCTGCGAAGTCTCGCTACGTAGCACGAGTTCGCGGGATTAATATCAAAAAATGTACTGAAAACTGTTTTATTTCACCCCGAACCACAAAATCTAGAGCCTGATTTCTCATTCCTTTTTAAAAATCAACAGATTTACTTGAAGAAATTGCTTTAATGAGGTATGATGCCTCGTATTGTTAAAGTTTTCATTTATAAACGCTCTTATTAAAGAAAGAAAAGAATAGTTTTGAAAACTCAGGTAGATACGATAAATATCCGAAGCAAGAAAAGGCCAAAAATAGCAGCTCCGCTCATATCAAATGGTAATCGGAAGAAATTGATAGCTTTCGGCTGGTATGGCGGGAAATTCTCTCATATAGATTGGCTTCTGCCACTGCTTCCTGAATGTCATCATTTTTGTGAGCCTTTTGGTGGTTCTGCCGCTGTTTTACTAAACAAAAAACCTGCTATGGTAGAAACATATAATGATATTGATGGAGAGGTAGTTAATTTCTTTAGAGTTTTGCGCAATCAGAAAAATAAACTCGTCCAGGCAATCGGTCTAACACCTTTTTCACGGGAGGAGTTTGCTATAGCATGTAATATTGATCCGGAAATAAATGAGCTTGAACGAGCAAGACGTTTTTTTGTGAGAGCCAGACAAGTACGTACCGGACTGGCACAAAAAGCCAGTCTCGGACGATGGGCAAATTGTAAAAATACTTCTCGGGGAGGGATGAGTGGAGTTGTAAGTCGCTGGTTAGGCAGCATAGAAATGTTACCGGAAATAGCTTCGCGGCTGCTTAGAGTTCAGATTGAAAATCGTCCTGCAATTGACGTCATAAAGCTTTATGATGCACCTGAGACTCTATTTTATTGTGATCCACCTTATGTCCATGAAACCAGGGGGGATAGTAACGCCTATGGATATGAGATGACAGACGATGACCATTGTCAACTCGCTTTAGTTTTGAATAATATTCAAGGGAAAGCAGCAATATCAAATTATGATTGTGTCCTTATGAATGAGTTATATCCATCCGGACATTGGTATAAAACAGTTGGCCCAAGCAAAACAAATCACGCTACCAAAGGAATACGCCAGGAAATATTATGGACTAATTACAATCCTTGTGAAATTAAATCTGATTCTACAACAATGCTTTTCTAATAGCCTTATGGATCCTGATAAAATCCTCAAAAAAATTATAAAAATTGCCGAACATAGTTTGACAGTAAATGATGTTAAGAATTCTTCTGTTAGAAAAGACTTGGAATATGTTGCTACGGTTATATCAAATCGAGCTGGAATTAGATTGCTCATGTCATGTCTTCTTGCAAAAATTCACAAACCAAATGTTGATCCACGAAAACCCTATACGCAAATT
>CAYSHS010000022.1:0-18083 GCA_964430845.1 uncultured Pirellulales bacterium
ATCGACTGCTTTTTTTGCTGCGACTGCCGCTGCTTTGCGAATCGTATCGAGAGTCGCCTTTTCTTTTTCACCCAGACCTATCAGCAGAAGTCTCTTTGCGCCTATTTTTTCATTGCTGTAAATAATCGCACTGGCGCGTTCTTTGGCTTTGAAGTCGCCTATTTTATGCAATTGCCCGATTGCACCGCCCAGCCTGTCATTGAGCATGGAGTTTACAGAATCAAGTTTCTTAGCATCGGAAAATAATCCGACAGCAAGAATGTCTGTTTTACACTTGTCAAAATCAACATTCCTTGTTTTCAATTCGACTTGTATTATATCCTTCATTTTTTATCCTTTTTCTTTTAATCCTTATTAGTTTCCTGTTTTGTTTTTGCCCTATATCGCAGGTAGCTTTCAATAAAATCCTCGATGTCACCATCCAGCACAGCTTCGACATTGCCGACCTGGTAATCCGTCCTGTGGTCTTTTACCATCTGGTACGGCTGAAGCACATAGCTTCGTATCTGGTTTCCCCATGCAATTTCACCCTTCTGGCCGTAGAGCTTTTCTACTTCAGCATCACGCTTCTGCTGTTCGAGCATGTAAAGTTTGGCCTGCAGATACTTCATCGCCTGCGCCCTGTTTTTATGCTGGCTTCTTTCGTTCTGGCATTGTACGACAATTCCTGTCGGGATATGAGTGATTCTGACTGCAGAGCTTGTTTTATTTACGTGCTGGCCTCCTGCACCGCTGGCACGATAAAAATCCATTCTTATATCATCGTCATCTATTTCAATATCGATATCATCGTCGAATTCAGGGACGCAGTCCACTGCCGCAAAACTCGTATGCCTGCGTTTATTAGAATCGAAGGGACTTATCCTCACGAGCCTGTGTACGCCTGTTTCGCAGGAGAGCCTGCCAAATGCAAAAGGACCGCTCACGCGAAGTGTGACAGAGCGAATGCCTGCCTCTTCGCCGGGGATTAAGTCAAGCTCCTCGAATTTGTATTTATTGTCCTCGAAATATCGGCTGTACATTCTAAGTAACATACTTGTCCAGTCACAGCTCTCGGTTCCGCCCGCTCCGGCGTGTATGCTGAAGAAACAGTTCTTACTGTCTTCAGGTCTCGACAAAAGACCTGTAAGCTCGATTTGATTGCATTTTTTTTCTACCGTTTCCAGTTGCTCTTCAAGCTGGCGCAGCTCATCATGGTCAGACTCAGCCATCGCAAGCTCGAATAATTCCTTCAGGTCATTAATCTCACGCTGCAACTCTTCCGCAGGCTCTACAATTGACTTAACAACACTCAATTGAGAGACAACTTTCTGAGCGGCATCGGGATTGTCCCAGAATCCTTCCTTCGCCATCTGTGACTGGAGCTTTTCCATTTGTATTTTTTTGTTAGGCAAGTCAAAGCCAGTCCCGGATTTTTCCCATCCGGGCCGCCAGTTCAGTTATCGATGTTTTTAATTCTGCTGTTTCCATAAAAAATATAAGCCATTATAGGGTGGGCTAACCAACCAATTCTTCAACTTTTAATCTGACTCTTATACCATAATCTCACCAGCTTAGCAACACCCTGTTTTCAGGAGACTTCAAAAGCATAATTTTAAAATGGCCCGGCGGACCTTGAATAAATTAAATTCAAAAAAAATATTGCAATTTAGAGCATATTTTGTTTGAATACAGACTTTGGAGTATTTAATGACAAGGATCGAGGAAAATTCGGTTGATATTAAAAAATGGATAAAGCTCATACGAGCTGATGGCGTCGGACCTGTATCGTTTGCAAAACTGCTAAAACGCTTCGGCTCTATCGACAGGATTTTAGGTGCTTCCGTAAGCGAGCTTACCAAAACCGAAGGTATAGGCTTTAAAACAGCCGAACGTATCGTTGCGACACGAGATAATTTTGATGCAGCTAAAGAGCTTGAGCTTGCTCAAAAGCTGGGTGTATGGATAGTCAATTCCGATGACGAGCGTTACCCAATCGTACTGAAGAAGATTTATGACCCGCCGCCTGTACTTTATGTCAAAGGCACTCTAACAAGGCAGGATAATCTCGCAATCTCCATCGTTGGCTCGCGGCAATGCAGCATGTATGGGCAGGAGCAATCTTCCCGCTTCGCTCATCTATTAAGCTCATCAGGTTTTACAATTTGCTCCGGCATGGCTCGCGGCATAGACACCGCCGCACACCAGGGTGCTTTATCCGCAGGAGGAAGAACAATTGCGGTACAAGGTTGCGGCCTTGCTCATATTTTCCCGCCTGAAAACAAAAAGCTTTTCGAACTTATTTCCGAATCAGGAGCGTGTATAAGTGAATTACCTTTAGGTTATGAGCCGCTTTCAACAAATTTCCCTGCGCGCAATCGAATCATAGCAGGTTTGTCACTGGGGACAATTGTTATCGAAGCCGCACCTCGTTCCGGCGCGTTGCTTACAGCAAATGCGGCTATTGATTATAATCGTGAAGTTATGGCCGTCCCAGGCAAAATCGATTCGCCGCTAAGCAAAGGTGTGCATCAGCTTATAAAACAGGGAGCGAAATTAATCGAATCGGTCGAGGACGTAATGGACGCTCTTGGCTATTACGGCGAGCAGTTGAGCGAGCATGTAAGCATAGCTGCAAACAAAGCCAAAGAAGAGATTGAAAAACCATTATTCGATATCGAGCAGTTGAACTTAAACAATGATGAAAAAACGATACTGAACTCTCTCGACAAAGAGCCAACCCACATCGAGCAAATTATTGCAAAGACATCCCTGACAGCCGGACGCGTCAACGCAGCCCTGATTTCCCTCCGGCTAAAAAGCCTGATAAAACAGCTCCCGGGGAGCCTGTTTGTTAAGCGTTAAAAGCAAATTTATAACAGTTTTTCCTAAATATCGCAGTTTTTTGCAAAAAATATGTAAAATTCTTATAACGAATTTATTGTTTTAACGTCTATATATGAAAAGAAAGTCATGATACTGGTTTTATTACAGGAGATTTTAGTTATGTATAACTGGATTCCTATCATTATTTTTTTCATCATCGCAGCAATTGGAAGCATAGGTACGAGTAAAAGGTCGCCTTTTAAGAGCGAACAAGTCAAGGAAATCTGGAACAATATGACAAAGGCCGAGCGAACAGCGGCAAATAAAAAGGCTCTTGGGTTTGGTGTGTTTATGGGAACAATTCTTGGTATGATTCCAGGTGTAATTGGATTGAATATTGGCATTGTCTTTCTACATTCTGCATTAAAAGGAATGATATTCGGCCTGATCTTATTCCCTTTTGTTTTATTCTTTCTATGGAAGGCGTTGTTACCGTATCTGACTAAACCAAGGCAACTGTTTTTCGCCTCTACCAAATGGGCAAAAAACCGCTGCATCCAGGCGTACGATATTCGTTTGTTCAAATAGGAAATGTCAATTTATATAAAGGATTTTGCAATGAAAGAAACAAAAGCTTATTAAAGAAATCAAATCACGCGTAGAACAAAAGAACAAGCCGAATTAATATTATACAGAAGGAATTTTTATGAACAGGAGAATAGAAACGTTAAAAAAGAGTATTTTTGTAGTCGCTGCAATTCTTGTTTGCTCACTGTTATTTTCAGGCTGCGGCAAAAAGTCCAACGATGAGGCACTAAAATGGAAGCAGGAATATGACAAATTGTATGTAGTAAATCAGAACTTGAAAGGCCAGATTGAGGCACAAAAACAACAAGTACAGGAATTAACTGACAGAATAGCTAAAGACCAGCAAACTATTGCGGAACTACAGCAAAAACTCCAGGAAAAAAATTAAAATATCTAAAAAACAAAATACATGATAGCACAAATATGTTGAAATCAAAAAAATGGAAATTGAGAATTGCTGTATCTCTTATTGCTGTTTCAATATTGCTTATATTAGGCCGCTCTTATCTATGGCCTGACGCAAACAGGAAAATAATAGATCAGGCAATCGCAAAAGAGTTAAATAAAAGTCCGGCCAAACTGACTCGCTATGATTACCTGAAAGTCGAGCATTTGGAACTTTCAAAAATCTATGTCACGAATATAAAACAACTTGCAAAACTCAAAAATCTTAAAGAACTTCATATAATTGAAATGTACATGCCGCAAAAAGAAATACCTTCCTGGCTTCCCAAAAGTATTCTTTCATGGTTCGAATCGCAGCTATTCAAAAGAGGCTGGACTCCAAAAAGAAGGATTGATATATCTGTTATTGGGCAACTTAAAAATCTTCGAGAGCTTGAGTTAAGCCATCAATCTTATGCGACAGATATAACGCCGCTTGCAAAACTTACAAATCTGACGAAGCTTAATTTATCCACAACGGCTATTAAAGACCTTACTCCAATTGTGAATCTGACTAACCTCAAATTTCTTGATATTTCCCATTCAGAAGTTAAGGATATAAAACCACTCGCTAACTTAACGAATCTTGAAATACTCAAGCTTACTGAAACACCGACCAAAAATATTCAACCTCTTGCAAACCTGAATAATTTGACAGAACTTGCACTTGACTATACAGAAATCACCGATCTAAAGCCCATTGCAAATCTTCAAAATCTTAAAATCTTAAACTTTTTTGACTGCATGAAGCTCACTAATATCGAGCCGCTTGTGAACCTTACAAACCTTGAATGGCTTTCCATTCAATATACGAGAGTCAGTGATATTACACCGCTTGCAAATCTCAAGTCTTTAAAGGAACTTGAGCTTTCATCTACAAGAGTTAGCGATATAAGCATACTTTCAAATCTCAAAAACCTTGAGGTTCTCGGATTTTCTAATACAGCGATACAAAATGTAGAACCGCTTTATAATCTTAAAAATCTTCGCTTAGTCCAAACAAATAATATTCTTTCAAAACCAATGCATAATTTGCAGGAGGCTCTACCTGAAGCAAAAATTCATAGATAATGAAATAATGGAACAAATTAATTCTCTAATTTTATCATTTGATTTTTTGTTCAATAACAGTTATTGTTTCCTGTTGTTATCGAATGGCAGGTCAAACCTGCTGTATCTGAAAACAAAAATAGGAGACTAAAATGGCTGGAACTGGACGACGTGAGTTTTTAAAAAAATTGGGAGTTGGAGCGTGTGGAGCAATATTAGGAGGTTGTTTTTCAACTTCGGGTAAATCGAATGCTCAAAAATTATCGAAAAACAAACCCAATTTTGTAATACTTTTCGCAGATGATATGGGTTACGGCG
This sequence comes from uncultured Pirellulales bacterium, assembly GCA_964430845.1. Lineage (GTDB taxonomy): Bacteria > Planctomycetota > Phycisphaerae > Sedimentisphaerales > Anaerobacaceae > JAFGPS01. The sequence goes on from CAYSHS010000022.1 coordinate 5,206, forward strand.
ATTGGAACAGGGGCGGACATCCAACAATAAAGACACCTAATATGAATAAAATGGCAGACGAAGGAATACAGCTTACCCAATTTTACAGTGGTAATCCCGTCTGCTCCCCTTCCCGCTCGGCGCTTCTAACAGGTAGAAACTGTATAAGAACCGGTGTAATAAATGTTTTCTTCCCGAACAATGACATGGGAATGAACCAAAAAGAAATTACAATCGCAGAAGCTCTCAAGCCCCTTGGATACTCTACCGCTTGTATCGGGAAATGGCATCTTGGAGACAGACCGGAATACAGGCCGCTCAGACAAGGTTTCGACTATTATTATGGAATACTTTACAGTAATGATATGGTCAATCCGGATATTCATCGCAACGATGAGGTAATCGAGCATCCCACCGACCAGACTACTTTGACAAAACGATATACCAAAGAAGCAATCAAATTTATTGAAGAGCATAAAGATGAGCCATTTTTCGTGTATTTGCCTTATACATTCCCACATATACCGCTTTACGCATCTGAAGATTTTCTCGATACATCAATTCGCGGCTTATTCGGAGATACAGTCCAGGAGCTTGACTGGAGCGTCGGGCAGATAAATCATACTCTCGAAAAACTCGGGCTGGCAGAAAATACTCTCGTGATTTTCACAAGTGATAATGGTCCATGGATAACACAAAATCAGGAAGGTGGCTCTGCGGGGCTATTGCGCGGAGCAAAAGGAGATACATGGGAAGGCGGTATGCGTGAGCCGTTTATCGCGAAATGGCCGGGGAAAATACCGGCAGGGACTATTTCAATGGAAGTTTCGTCAACACTCGATTTCTTCCCGACGATAGTTAAGCTTGCAGGTGGAAAATTACCTGATGATCGACCTTATGATGGTATAGATATGATGCCGGTGCTCAAAGGAAAGAAAGGTTCCGAGCGTACAATCTTTTACTATAGCGCACAACGACTACACGCTGTAAGAAAAGGTAAATGGAAACTTCACTTCAGGTACTATGACCATTCTAAAGGCGGGTATTTAGTCGCTCAAAACTGGGTTACGCCGGAAAAACCTTTACTATTCGATTTAAATGCCGATCCATCCGAGCGATTCAACATTGCAGACAAGAATCCTGAGATTGTAGAGGACTTGAAAGCAACTGCAGCTCGATACCAGGAAGAGATAGAAAAAAACGCTGAAAACAAAGACTTAATCGATTGGTTTATTGCAGGAAACCATCAGAGAAGAACACCCAGAAGATAGAAAAAGCAAAATGTCTTATTCTATTTCTCGGGAAAAAGCTGCGTTTAGACTTTCATCCCTGAAACGGTAGTTTCAAATACCATTTTGCCATCGACAACTCCCTGTACATATGTTGTGACGTGAGTTGAGCGTTCTTTTCGCTTATACTTCATGATTTTCCCGAGAAGATACAATCTCTGGCCAGGTTCGACTACAGAACGGAACTTTGTTTCATCTATGCCTGCAAAGCCAACGAATCCTTCTTCCTGAAAAATCTGTTTTATGAAAAAGCTAAGCAGTTGAGCCGCAGATTCGACCATAATCACACCCGGCATTAATGGACGTCCCGGAATATGGCCGCGAACCCAGAATTCGTTTTCTGTAACGTCTTTATAGCCTAATATAAGCTGCCGCTCCCTGTCTAACCAGAGTATTCCATCAAGCTGCTGCATCTCATAACGTTGGGGATTCACTGCACAAATCCCTTCTTTGTCAAAGAGCGGCTTGCCATTAAGGTCTATTTGCGATAAATCAAATAATAATGCCGGGGGCATAATAAAAAATTCAAGACTCTAAAAAAGACACCAGACCAAAGACCCAAGACTTATTAGATTCAAGGCAACAGATACTATATTGGTCTGTTATGCAAGTTCTAAAGTCTGTGGTCTTTAGTCTTCAGTCTTTTTTTAATTTAATCAGTGGACCTTATTTCAAGAACTCGATTTCTAACAATTTGAGCAGCCTGTTTTATTTTTTGCATCTGCTTGCGAACTCTCGTTCCAGCGGCCTTATTTCCTCCCTCAGCTTTGCCAATATCAGATTCAATCTCACCAACTAAAACTTTCAAATCTTCGTACTCCTGCATTAGAGTAACCTCCACAATATTTAGTTTTTCATGTTAAAATCAGGTTAAAAACGACCAAAACTTAACTGTCTTAATGAACTTTGTCAAAGAAAAAAGCATTTTTTGAAAAAAAAATCAATATTTTTCTTTTTTCAGGCAGTCAATTTTTTGGTCAATTCCGCTATTCTTTTACCTCTTCGGGTACATTGCATCTCTACTTTTTTATCCGGCTTACCGATAGAAACCGGTCCATAGTGGTCTCCTTGTGGATCTCCCTGGACAATCATTCCGCTTATCAGCATAGTTTCTATAATACCCATAATAGTCGTTTCGTTTCCTCCGGCCACATTTGCAGAGCTTGAAAAAGCGGCTCCGACTTTGCCGTCGAGCTGGCCATGCCGGCTGACTAAATCGTCTATTAACTGCTTTATAGGTGCGGCCATTTGGCCATAGTACGTCGGCGAACCTATTACTATTGCATCGTAACTAAAGATTTCATCAGGACTTACATCATTTACCGGCCTGCATTCAGTCGGAAGTTCCGAGTCATTCATCGCTTTGGCTATTATCTGTGCCATTTCTTTAGTATTGCCGCTTCTTGAGTGATAAATTACTATTGCTTTTGCCATTATTGATTCCTTTTTTTAATAACGCATTACAGGCTTAATGATGGAGGTATTCCAGTTTTTCCGGAAGAGGAACATTATTACCGAATTTATCCTCGCCATAGCCTGATTCTGCAAGAATTTTTATGTCATTTAAAACCCGTTTGTCGCCTATGAAAGTTGCTGTCATTTGGCATTCGACATCGATTTTTCCCATTGCAAGAAGTCTTGCAATCTCATCAACAACTTTCTCCAGCATTGTACCCTGAATCAATGCCGGCTCATCCGGCAATTTCAAAGGCTGTTCGTATAAAATCAATTTAGCCCGACCTGCAAGGGTAAGCACTACACCCAAAACAATATCTTCAATATTGTTCTTCTGCACTTCCTCTTTAACAAGATTCAAACGCACGATTTCCTGGGTGAGCCAGCGACGTTTTTGTGCGTTTATTTTTTCATTGGCTCTAAACAAATCAAGAGGCGAACAGGCATCATAAACATTATCCTCCATCTTCATCTGGACATTGCTGCCGTAATGCAATACCAGCTTGGAAATGAGAGTTGAAGGACGAACATGAAAACCTCGATACTGAGGAACAGGCAGCTCAATCTGGCCAATCTCTGCGTAGCGTTTGAGCTTTTCCTGGCAAAGATTGACGGCACAATCAATATAAAGACTGGTATGAGCAATCGAATAATTCATCAGGACAGATAGAAGCTTATCAGCTTGTACAAGCGGCCCCTGGCGCATTCGAGCCTCGCAAAGCTGTTTGTTTATATGCCTTTCATAGTGATGAGCAAACAGGGTTGCTGTTCGCAGCAAATGCAAAACGACGCTTATATGACCTCTCAGAACAGGAAGCTCCGGGTCCAAATCTGTCGCTTCAGTTCCGGAAACATAAGTATCATAAAGCGACTGAAGGTTATGAAATCTAAGCTGAAGACTTCTGAGTTTTTCTTCGCTGAGAGAATCTGCAATATATGAAGCATAATCTTTCGGTTTTGCACGAGCGGCTGCCCGCACATCTTTACTGCCGGCTGCAAGATTCAAAAAAGCCGTAGCAAGAAGTATCACTGTTTCTGAAACTGTTTCTATATGACGTCGTTCGCAAAGATGGGGCAGCTTGCCTTCGGGAAGCTCTTCGTTGAATGTTATTCCATCAAGGCTTTCAGTCACTACAGTCAAACCAAGCTGATCAGCCTGAACCAGCAGCTTACAGGAAACATGCAAGAGCACACCTGATGTAAATTCCAGTGTGTCTTTCGTATCTTTTACGAAGTCTTTCCCTGTTGGTAACAGGTGATAATCACCCAGCACATGCAAAATATGCAGTAATTCGTAGCCCACATCAGAAAAACCTTTAATCGCAGCTACTAACGACCTGAATCTGCACCACTGGCAATTATGGGCGGCACCGTAGGCATCGAGAAGCTCTTCAGCTTCCGTGGATTGAGCCAGCATTTCTCCAAGGAAAGGACGAGTAATTATCTCTTTAACTGACCTGCTGTGACAGAGTAAATTAGCAAGAGACAGCAGTATTTTACACCGCTGCGAAATCAGTTTCTTAAATTCTATTTCATTAATAGTGACTTCCGTCATCAAATCGTTCCTTATTTAAGTGCCTAAAATGCCTAAAGTTATAAGTGACTAAAGTTGTATTTGAATTTTTCTTTTTTTACTTTAGCTCACTTTAAGTACTTTAGTCACTTATAACTTATTTATCATCCAAAGGATATATTTCCGGCTCATCGAAATCTTTCGGTATCTGGAAATCAAAAACCTTTGAATCGATTTTTTCATTAACTTTCGCATTCAAAAACTTTAATTCACTGTAATCTTTCTGATCAAGCGGCTCATCAGCCGGCTCGTTGGATATTGCAACGATTTTGACAGGAAGGTTCAATTTTTTATCAATCCAGCAATCTATTTGTACATAATCATCCTCATAAACCGAATTCGGCTTAACCTTTAAATGAACTTGAATAATATCAGATGAATCACCGCTTTTCGGTTCAACAAGCGAAATATCAAACTGCCTCTTCAACTGCTCAGATTTAGTGAAACCTACCATAGGCAGATACTCACTTACTAAGTCAAAAACATCTACGGATTTATTTGGATCCGGCGAATGAGCAATCTGAATGAACTTGGCACTTTTAACATCATAATCAAGATGCACAAGCCAGATTCCTTCGAAATCAGAGCCTTTTACCAGTCGAGAGCCTCTTGGTCGAACGACAGGCAAAGCAGAACCATCAACAGCAATATACTGCTCTTGATATTTCTGCTCTTTCTCCTGGTCCTGCTGAAGCGTCTGGAAATTTACTCTCATTTTCGCTTTGTCATCATTTCCGTTCGACCTTGACTTCGGCCAGTCGAGAGCCTCTTGGTCGAACGATGAGCTCAGTCGAACCGAGGCTCTCGACAGGTTGGAATAATACAAAACACCTTTTCGCAGCGTTTCAACTCCGAATACAGAAGGTTGTACAAACTTGTATTCGATTTGGCACTGAAAAGAATTAAGTTCCTGCGTGCGTTTATTGAGCTTGTCTAAAACAGAGTTAATCTGATCGTCTTTTTCTTTTTGTGATTCGCTATTTTGTATCGATGCACAAGCACAGGAAATACATATGAATAAAATCAATACATTGGCTGTTTTAACTAATCTTCTTAAAATCATGAAATTTGTCCTTTAATTATTTTTATTACTCTCAATAATATCAATTATCCGGCTGATTTTTTCAATGCGATAATCAGCATTTTTTTCAAATTCATCTGAATTTTCGTGATTGGCCAGAAGTACTGCAATCGCACCGGCGGATTTCGCACAAAGTAAATCGAACAAATAATCACCAACCAGAAGCGTTTCCTGCGGCTCTACACCAAAATGTTTGCATAGATGAAGCACACCAAAAGCATCAGGCTTAACAGGTCCATCTTCCCTGCCTACTACCGCATCGAACTGTAATCCATGAATACGTGCAATCGTATAAGCATTTTCCTTTGTATTGCGAGTCAAAATACCAATATAAATTCCCATCACGCGAAGCCTGTCAAGAGTTTCTTTCGCAGAATCGTTAAGCTGAGATTCATCCAAAGCTTTTTGCTCGTGATATTGCAGAATTCTCTCGACCTTGAGACGTTCCGAGGGCGTCATTTTTTCCATAGCCTCTAAAACAGGACCAGAATTTTTATCCAGTCCCATCTCCTTCCTGATTGTGTCAAAATCAAAATAAGGCCGCGTTATAGTTCCATCCAGATCAAATATAACTGCTTTTATAAACATAATATTCCTAATGTCTAAAGTGTCTAAAGTGAACTAAAGTTAAAAATTCAAATATAACTTTAGGCAATTTCAATTTTAGGCAATTTAGGCACTTTTTTTACTCTTGAGCCTTTTTTCGTAAAAGCTCTATTAAATACCTGCCCGCCTGGCTGAAAATCTTGCCTTTACGAATAATTATACCTGTCGGCCTGACAAATCGTTCGTTTGAAAAGTGAATAGCCTTTATCGTGCCGCTGCCAAGCTCCTGGAGAAGCGTAATTTGAGGCAATATACTTACTCCCAGGTTTATCTCGACCGCACGTTTTATAGTTTCTATATTATCGAATTCCATCACAGGCTGGATACTTACATTGTAATGCTGTAAAATATTATCTATCCAGATACGTGTGGGAACCTCTTTCTCAAATGCAATAAATTTCTCGAACTGCAGTTGGTGAATATCAATGGTAGATTCCTTTGCCAAAACATGCATGGGACTGCACGCTAATACAAGAAGCTCATCCTCGAAATCATGGACTTCGAGCCTTTTATCCCTTTTTGGCACAGCTACAATACCTATATCAAGCTCACCTTCAAGTACCTTTTCATAAATTGTATCTGCGCTGAAATACTCGATATGAACGTTAATATTGGGATAATTGACCATAAATTTCTTGACATAATCGGGTAAAGTGTGCATCCCGATACTGAAAATCGCTCCTATATTTATTCTGCTTACCGAGGTTTTTTGCAATGCTTTCAGCTCATTCTGAAACTGTTCATACCTTTCAAGAATATCTTTTGATGCCTGGAAAAGGAGCTGTCCCTGTTTTGTCAGCTCAATCGGACGCCTTTTCCGGTTGATCAACTGGCATTTATAGGCCAGTTCCAGTTGTGCCAATTGCTGGGAAATCGCAGATTGGCTCAAGAGATGCTTTTCTGCTGTTTTTGAAAAGCTCCGTAAATCCGCCAAATCGCAAAAAACTTTTAGCATTTCCATGTGCATTATAAGACATCCTAATATTATCTATTATTAATTACTTCCTTGAATTTACCATTCATAGTATGTTAGTTTATTATATAGATTTATTTGCTACAATACATTTTTGTAATTTTGAATTTATTTCAATTTTACAGAAACTCTCTATTTAATTTATTTTGGGAGGAAAGAAATTATTAGTTAATATAGGCAATTATAATAAAAGTTCTCCAGGTAATTCCCAAATGTATATTATCTACATTTTTAACAGAACAAATTTTTAACAATTTTATTAGGAGATCAGTCAATGGCGGCAAAAACCATTATCCAGAGCGTTTTTGAAGAAGTTTTAAAACGCAACCATGGCCAAGTCGAGTTCCATCAGGCTGTCAAAGAAGTTCTTGATTCTTTGGAGCCGGTATTGGAAAAACATCCTGAATATATCGAGGAAAGGATTCTCGATAGAATTGTTGAGCCGGAAAGGCAGCTTATGTTTCGCGTGCCCTGGCAGGATGACAAAGGAAATGTTCGAATAAACCGGGGATTCAGATTCGAATTTAACAGTGCTTTGGGACCATACAAAGGGGGACTGAGGTTCCATCCCACTGTAAATGCGAGTATTTTGAAATTTCTCGGATTCGAGCAAATATTCAAAAATTCTCTAACTACCCTGCCTATGGGCGGCGGCAAAGGCGGCTCGGACTTCGATCCGAAAGGCAAAAGCGACAATGAAGTTATGCGTTTCTGTCAGTCTTTTATGACAGAGCTTCAACGCCATATCGGTCCGAACACTGATGTTCCGGCCGGAGATATCGGAGTTGGAGGCAGGGAAATCGGCTACCTGTTCGGACAATACAAGAGACTTCGCAACGAGTTCACCGGAGTTCTGACAGGTAAGGCACTAAGCTGGGGCGGCTCATTAATTCGTCCTGAAGCTACAGGATATGGCTGTGTTTATTTCGCAGATGAGATGTTAAAAACCAAAAATCAGACTTTCAAAGGTAAAATCTGCACCATCTCAGGCTCTGGTAACGTCGCACAATATACAGTGGAAAAACTTAATCAGCTTGGAGCAAAACCAGTAAGCCTGTCCGATTCAAATGGTACAATTTATGACAGGGATGGAATTAACGAGGAAAAACTCGCATTCGTTATGGAGCTGAAAAATGTTCGCAGGGGAAGAATTAAAGAGTACGCTGATAAGTTCGGAGCCGAATATCGTGAAGGCAAAAGACCATGGGATATTAAATGCGACTGCGCATTCCCAAGCGCCACACAAAACGAAATCGACGGAAACGATGCAAAAACACTGCTCAAGAACGGCTGCACTCTCGTAGCTGAGGGAGCCAATATGCCCAGCACACCTGAAGCCACAGAACAGTTTATCGAAAAGAAAATAATGTATGGTCCTGCAAAAGCAGCAAATGCAGGCGGCGTAGCTACTTCAGGTCTTGAGATGTCGCAAAATGCAATGATGATGTCATGGTCCAGCCAAGAAGTTAATAAACGCCTGCATGATATTATGATTGCTATTCATAAGCAATGCTACGATGCGGCACAGGAATATGGAGAACCTGACAATCTGCTTATGGGCGCAAATATTGCAGGTTTCGTAAAAGTTGCCGATGCCATGATCGACCAGGGACTTGTATAATTCCTTATTAATAGAAGAGGGTTTATTATGCAGTTTTGGGCAAGTACAGGAATTGATAGTCTCGATGCGGTTTTTACAGGTTTAAAGAAAGGTGATAATGTAGTCTGGCAGGTTGACAGCATTGATGACTTTGCAAAATTCGTCGCTCCCTATGTCGAAAAAGCAATCTCGCAGCAACGCAGGGTCGTTTATATGCGTTTTGCCAGTCATGAACCTTTTGTTAAATCAGATGCAGGTGTAAAAATCTACACGCTCAATGCAGGCAGTGGCTTTGAAACTTTCACCACACAAGTCCATGAAATAATCGCCGCTGAAGGAAAAGAGGCGTATTATGTTTTTGATTGCCTCTCGTACCTTCTTGATGCATGGGCAACAGACCTTATGATTGGCAACTTTTTCATGGTAACGTGCCCTTTCCTGTACGAGCTTGATACTATCGCGTATTTCGCGCTTTTAAGAAATCGCCATTCGTTTAAAACAATCGCACGTATCAGGGACACCACCCAGCTTCTTATCGACTTGTACAATATCGAGGACAAGTATTGTTTGCATCCCCTGAAAGTCTGGAAGCGCTATTCTTCGACTATGTTCCTGCCTCACCTGCAGCAAAACGATAAATTCGTCCCAATTACAAGCAGTGTTGACGCAACCAAGCTACTGGCTCACATATCAGAGCGAAGTGTCGAACCAGCAGAGCGAGCGCTCGACTATTGGGACAAGCTGTTTCTGCAGGCGGGCGACCTTGCCGAGCAATCGGATGTCTCCGAAGACCAGATAAATCAGACCATCGACAGGTTGTGCAGTATAATGATTGGACGAGATGAGAGAATGCTTTCGCTGGTAAAGAAGCACTTTACTATCGAGGATTTGCAGGCAATAAAAAGCAGGCTCATCGGAACAGGATTCATCGGCGGCAAAGCAGTTGGAATGCTTCTGGCCAATAAAATCATTTCCAAAAAAGAGCTGGATTTAAGACGGCATATCGAGCCGCACGATTCTTTTTATGTCGGCTCGGATGTTTTTTACACCTATCTTGTCGAGAATGGCTCATGGAAACTTCGCGTCGAGCAGAAAACAAAGGAAGGATATTTCAAAGCCGCAATAGAACTTAGAGAAAAGCTCCTAAAAGGTAAATTCCCTGACCAGATACGCGAGCAGTTTCAGGAAATGATTGAATATTTCGGCCAGTCACCAATTATCGTACGTTCAAGCTCATTGCTGGAGGATGCGTTTGGAAATGCTTTTGCAGGAAAATATGAAAGCATATTCTGCGTCAACCAGGGCACTCCTGAAGAGAGATACGCGAATTTTGAGGAAGCTGTACGAACAGTATATGCCAGCACGATGAATGAGGACGCATTGACATACAGACTGCAAAGGGGTCTTGACCAGCGGGATGAACAAATGGCGCTTCTCGTGCAAAGAGTCTCCGGCTCATATCGCAACAGCTATTTCTTCCCTGATTTGGCAGGTGTGGGAATGTCGCATAATGCCTTCGTCTGGAAACCTGATCTCAATCCTGCCGCTGGTATGCTAAGGCTTGTGTTCGGCCTGGGAACAAGAGCAGTCAATCGAGTCGAGGATGATTATCCCCGGATTATTGCACTCGATCAGCCTCTTGTCAGACCTGTTTCCGGAGCCAATGATATCAGGAAATACTCTCAGCATCGTGTTGACCTGCTCGATACAAAAGAAAACAGTCTCAAGACAATTCCGTTCAGTGAGCTTGTTGAGAAGAAATTCGATATAAAACTGGATTATGTAGCCGTTAGGGATTATCAATTGGCCAGGCAGGCCAGGCAAAAAGGCGCAGGCGATGTCGAATACTGGCTATTAACTTTTGAAAAACTTCTGACTGACACAACATTTGTCCCGGATATGCGCAAGATTCTTAAAACTCTCGAGCAGTATTATGAATATCCCATCGATATCGAGTTCACTGTCAATTTTACTTATGAAAACAAACCGATAATTAATCTTCTACAGTGCCGCCCTCTTCAAACAAGAGGTGAAAAGCCTCGTGTCAAGATGCCGGAAAATCCTCCCGCCGAGAAAATTCTATTTAAGTGCGACGGCTATTTCATGGGTGGTACTATGGCCCAGGAAATAACGAGAATCATTTATGTCGAGCCGCAGGCTTATATCGACCTGCCGCTCACTGGTAAATATGATATTGCAAGGCTGGTTGGAAAGCTCAACAGAATGATTACTGACAGAAATGCAGAGCCGACACTGCTTTTGGGACCAGGCAGATGGGGCACTTCAACTCCGAGCCTGGGAATCCCCGTCGATTTTCACGAAATAAATAATGTTACTGTTCTTGCCGAGATAGCCTACGAAGGCGCCAATTTAATGCCTGAGCTTTCTTTCGGAACTCACTTCTTCCAGGACCTCGTGGAAAGCGACATTTTTTACACCGCGATATTCCCGGGAAAACCAAATACAATTTTCAATATCGCCAGGCTTGACCAGATGCCGAACGAGCTTCTTGAAGCTTTGCCGGATAGTGAGAAATATTCTGACGTGCTCAAACTATATAACCTTAAAAACAACAAGCTTAGAATTATCAGTGATTTAACTACACAGAAACTCATCTGCTTTGATGCTTAAAAATTAAGCAAGTTTGTACAACTACTGTCCGTTTATTCTTAACGTGTTTGTATTTTTCCTGTCTTTGTTAAATTGCAGACTAAAAAAATATCATGGAAAAAGCACTGTATTTGACTCAAAAAATGGATTTTCTTACATAAAATTATAAAAATAAAAAATTTTTCTTGACTTTAATATTACATATGTAACAATTGCAAATGTTACATATGTAATATTAAGGAGATTATAATGAACAGAACAACTAAAATTTCTGAAGCCGAGTGGGAAGTAATGAAGCTTCTTTGGAAGAATTCACCGCTTGCTACCAACGATATCGTCGAAATTCTCTTGAAAAAGACTTCATGGAAGCGTGAAACGATACGAACATTGATTAACCGTCTTGTAAAAAAGAGAGTTTTATCCTTTGAAAAAAAAGGCAGACAGTACCATTATTTTCCGATGGTGGGCGAAGCCGAGTGTATCAGAGAGGAAACGAAATCGTTTCTTAAGCGAATACGTCCAAGTTCAATTGAACCTATGCTTGCCGCTTTCGTAGAAAAACAACAGCTATCATCTAAGCAAATTGCACGGTTGCGGCGAATACTCGATGGAAAAAATCCTAACGTAAAGCCGGACAACTCACATAAACACATTAAGTAAAGAAAGAGAAAAATATGGAATCTTTTGACGCTACTATATCTACATTCATGCAGTGGCTTCTGAAGGCAACTCTTCAAGGCAGCTTGCTGGTTTGCTTAATAATGTTAATCAAGTTTATTCTGAAAGAAAGGCTTTCATCACGCTGGTATTACTGGTTATGGCTTGTTCTTTTGATTCGTCTGGCTCTTCCCTGGTCGCCGCAGAGCCGCTTTAGTATCTACGGCCTTATCTTAAACTCGTTGCCGTCATACCATGCTACATCAAGCTCCTCAACAGTACTTTCAAGTAGGACAGACGACAAACCAGATATTTTCAATCATACCGAGAATAAGAAAGATGCCTTAGCAACAGGTCTAAGTAAGACTATACCACAAATACAAAAAGGTAACACAGAAGTGGAAAATCAATTGCCAGCCACTATTACTTCCAGTGAATCGTCTGCAAGTACGAATGGCCGGGATCAGCAGAAAATTGTGTTTCCAGTCCGTGTCTTACCATGGCTTTGGCTAACAGGTGTCATTATTTTATCTGTATATATACTTTTCAGGGCTATTAGGCTATGGCATGCGGTTATATCAGAACGTCAGGTAACAGATCAACAGATTCTTGATTCATTGGAAGACTGCAAGATGCAGATGCGAATTCGGACTCTGGTAGGTTTAGTCATCACCGATAAGGTCAGTAGTCCTGCTTTGTTTGGTTTCATAAGACCTCGAATCCTCCTGCCGCAGGGATTATTAGAAACACTCGACATGGACGAACTGCATTTTATATTTTTACATGAATTATCTCATCTTAAGCGGCGTGACATATATTTTGCATGGATTATCTGCCTGCTCCAGATTTTACATTGGTTTAATCCTCTGATATGGTTTGCCTTTCGCAGAATGCGTGCCGATCAGGAAATGGCTGCTGATGCCCTGGCTCTTACAACTGCTGGCACTGAAGAATCACGCAGGTATGGCAAGACCATTCTCAATCTTCTCGAACGATTCTCCCGACCACAGTACTTGCCTTCATTGGCCGGCATACTTGAAAATCCATCCTATATA
>CAYSHS010000023.1:0-18076 GCA_964430845.1 uncultured Pirellulales bacterium
GTCGGGTAAAGTTCAGACAATTGACGGCGAAGAGGTTTTCGAGAAAATAAGGAAAAGACTCGATAAATGAAATTTACATTTCATCCTGAAGCTAAACTTGAGTTGAATCAGGCAGTTGATTACTACAATAATTGCCAACCATCCTTAGGTTTAGATTTTTTACGAGAGATTTACATTTCTATTCAAAATATCCTTGCTTACCCTCAGGCATGGACACAACTTTCAAAAAGCACAAGACGCTGCCTTGTAAACAGGTTTCCATTCGGAATAATTTATCAGAATAATGATAACTGTATTTATATAATCGCAATAATGCAATTAAACCGCAAGCCGGACTATTGGCAGCAACGCGCAGCAAATTAATAATAATCAGTGTAAATCTCGTGTTAATCTGTGTCTAAAAGAATTTGTATTTTTAATTGCATTAATGGGAATATTTGTTTTAATTAATTGTACATTATGGTTAGGTATAAAATACTACTGGTTATTGTGTTGGTTTTAGCATCAACTCTTTTGACATCGTGTTTTAGTGTGGGAATAGAAAAAGCTAAATATACCGTTATCAGTAAAGAAGGCAAATTCGAGATAAGGCAGTATCAGTCACAGATAGTAGCCGAGACAATTGTCGATTCTGATTTCGACAAAGCCGGAAATATCGCATTCAGAAGATTGTTCAATTATATCTCAGGAAATAACCGTACGAAGGAATCAATATCAATGACCGCTCCTGTGAATCAAAAGAGCGAATCCGAAAAGATTCCCATGACTGCGCCGGTAAATCAGCAAAAATCAGAAGATAAATGGGTGGTCAGTTTTCTTGTGCCTTCAAAATATACTATGGAGACAATTCCAGAGCCTCTTGATCCTAACGTAACGATAAGGGAAGTGCCTGCGCAGGAAATAGCAACAGTTCGATATTCAGGGACATGGAGCAGGAAACGATACGAATCACATAAATCTAAACTTGAGCAGTTCATTTCAGACAAGGAGCTTCAAATCACCGGTGAAGCAACCTTCGCAAGGTATGACCCGCCGTTCCAGCTTTGGTTTCTGAGACGAAACGAAGTTTTGATTCCGGTCAAGAAATAAAATCCCAAATTCTAAAACCTAAATTCTAAACAATTTCAAATATCAAATTTCAAATATTCAAATTACTTTGCGGGATTATATAATAAAAACTATGTAAACTTTGTTGTTAATTGTTTGCGAATACTTATCTTTTGGGTTACACTTCTATTGATATGGATATCAAAAGATTATTAACATCTGTTTTTGGTCTCGGATTTTTGCCTAAAGCGCCGGGGACATGGGGCTCGCTTCCGTCAGTAATTATATTTGCATTGGTTTGTCACTACGCCGGAACATCCCTTTCGATAGTAATTGCTATGGGCATTACAATTCTTATCAGCTCAATTGTGTGCGTACAATGTTCGCCTTCAGTTATAAAATGGACCGGTAAGAAAGACCCGGGTGAAATAGTTGTCGATGAGACAGCGGGACAGGCGGTTACATTTCTGGCGGCTGCTTTTTTCAATTTTGAAACTTTCGACAATGCACATATTTTTATTACCGCCCTGCTGGGATTTTTGCTGTTTCGGTTTTTCGATATTTCAAAACCCTGGCCTGTACGCAAACTTGAAAAATTTCCGGCTGGCTGGGGAATTCTGCTTGATGATTTATTGGCAGGTGTTTTTGCAGGTATCGTGCTATTGCTATGTTATCAGTTTGGGGTGATTGATTATCTGAGTGAGAAGCTGTTTCCATCTGAAGGTGCGCCGCTCGGGATATTGCATGGTATTGTGCTTGGAATCGTTCAGGGTGTGACGGAATTTCTGCCTGTTTCATCTTCGGGGCATTTGGTTTTATTCGAGAAGATTTTCAATTTTAATCCTGAAACACCCCAGATGCTATTGTTCGATTTGTGCGTTCATGTGGGAACGCTTGCAGCGATTTTTATCGTCTTTCGCAAATCTATCAGCAATTTTGTGAAAAACCTGTTTGCTTCGCGAAAATATGGCAAAAATATCATTGAAATCTACAAACGAAGCCCAAGTGTTCATATTCTGGTACTGGCGATTCTTGTTACAGGAATAACTGGTGTAATAGGCATATTGCTCAAAAAATATTTCGAGTCAGCGATGGGCAATTTAAATGTAGTTGCATTAATGTGGCTTATTACAGGCACATTGTTACTTGTTACCGATATGCGCAGGAAAAGCCGCATCGGTTTGCGACAGTTCGGCATACTTGCGGCGATTATAGTCGCACTTGCTCAGTCTGCGGCGATTATGCCGGGCATATCGCGCAGCGGCTCAACTATTTGTGCGGCGATTCTTGTCGGTTTGCATAGACGATGGGCGGTCGAATTCAGCTTTCTTATCGCGATACCGGCGATTCTCGGAGCGGCAGCTATTCAATTAATCCATGATTTTTCAACAATAAGCTCGGGAAGCCTTCCAATAGTTTCAGTCGTAACAGGCTCAATCGCGGCGGCGATTACCGGCGTTTTCGCGCTGAAACTGCTGATTAAAACTTCCAGAAGCACAAAACTAAAATACTTCGCGTATTACTGCTATGCGTTAGCGTGTATCGTATTAATTTTCAGTTTAAAGTAACTAAACTGAACTTTTGCAAAACTCTTGTAATTAAAATTAGTTCATATGGATACCCATCTTCTCGGGTATGACAGTACAACGGCAAAAAAAATAAAAAAGACTGAAGAGTTTTGGTGAAAACCTTTGGAAAAAGAATTTTTATATGTATAATGTTAGAGTTTGGTTTTGGATTGCTGAAACTTTATATTTTAGCCGGCTTTCAGGGATGAGCTTTAGAGGTCTGCTTTAGGAGAGTTTTCTGCTATGAATTCTTATAGTTTCAATTTGTTATGTGATGATCTTTATCTCGATATGTATGTTAATACAGAGCTGGACCTTCCGACCGAGCGGGATACGATTCTGTCTTTTTTCGAGCGGATACGGAAACAGTATCCATCCATGGGCTGTTTTTACAGGCGCGAGAATAATGAGTTTTGCCTTGAGGAAGACCGCGAGCGCAGTCAATATCGATGGGTATGTCTCGAAAACGACCGCATAGGCTCTGGAATTGTGAATCCATCGGAGTTCGAGATGGCTTATGAGCAGGACAGGTTAGTGCTTGGTCTGATTCCTTATATGCTCAGTGTCAGCTCGCTCGATATAGATTCTCTCGATGTTACTTTCGCGATGGATTTCGACTGCACAGGCAATCACGACGAGGTCATCGCAGAAGCGCTGCTCTCGCAAAGCGCTTTTGGCTGCCTGCTGGATTACCCCGGCTCCAGGCCGATAGGTGTTTCTCCTACGATAGTTGTCGCTCTTTCGAACGATGAGCAAACGCAGGCGCGAATAAGCATAGAATCGAAAACAGGCGTTTACGGCCCGAAGAAAAAAGAGCAGGTTATAGACGAAGCGATAAGCCTGTCGTGTACGATACGTCAGTACCCGGAAACTTTCGAGAATTTCGACGCTGTAAAATCGTTCAATAGGCAGTACAGAATAGCAGAAGAATTAATGGTTGAAAAAATAATTCCCGGCATCGTGCTGCCTTTAACCGAAACAATTGCGCAAAAACGGTTGACTTAGAAAGAGTATTAGATGGCTATCGAGGCACCAATAAGCAAATTCAAAAAAAACAATATTTTGATTTACATTGGGATTTGCATTATTTTCGCAGCATGGTTTGGTTATGACGGATACTTCAATCAGAAATTCATACAAGAGCACACAGATGAAAACGGCAGTGCAAACAGCACTTTGAGTTTTAATCAAAAGTCGCCTCCGTTTTTTATGGCCGTGGCTGTGCTGTTCGGAATTTATTTTTACATGATTAAGGAAAGAAAGCTGCTCGCGGAAGAAAACGAGCTTATAATAAACAACAAAAAAAGAATATTGTATGATTCGATAGAAAAAATAAATAAAACCTGGTTTGAAAAAAAAGGTTATTTTGTTATTACGTATAAAGACGAAAACGGGAAAGAAACCGATCATAAAATAAGTGACAGAACATACGATAATCTGGAAAACATTTTGAATCATCTCGTGGAAAAAATAAGTTAAAATCCTCTTTAGTATGGATTAACCAATTTTAAAATTAAATGCGTAAAGCTGAATTTTCTCACTAGTTCTGCTAACGAAGCAAGCGTCGTTCGAGGATTTCCTGCAGTGATCGCCTCCCATCCAGAACGCAATGAATTAAAATCTTCCTGTCTGTAATCTGGTAAATTATTCTATAAGGTTTAAAATGAATTTCACGGAAACCTCGTACACCAACTCGTTCAAGTTCGGGCGGGATGTGACCTCTTCCTGGTATTTGAGCCAGACTCTGGCAGGTCTCGTGTAGTTTAACCAGCACATAATCCGCCCGCTCACGCCCATCTACTCTAAGAACATATTTATAAATGTCAAAAATGTCCTTTTCGGCCTCGGTAATTACATGCACCTGATGCTTCATTCCAGGTCCTTCGTTCCGGAAGATAAGTCTTCAAACGCCTTTTTAAGCGGCTTGTATTTGCCTGACTCGGCGCTGCTCTGGCTTTGTGCCAGCAGTTTAAGCATGGCAAGGCTCTCCTGTGTTTGCTCGTAGGTATTGATATCCTGAACTACCGCTCTTGCCTGGCCGTTCTGCGTGATTACCAAGGTCCCGCGACATGCGCTCAACTCTTTTATAATTTGTGCTGTGTGAGCCTTTAAATAGCTGATCGGTTTTATCCGTTCACTGAGCTTCATAGTTATAGCTCCTTTCTGAAAGCATTATATACCAAAATCAGTCCGGAATCAAGCAGTACCCAATAATAAATAGTAAATCGTAAATAATAATGCTACAAACGCCGTCCCAAACGGAGTCGAATTCTTATCACACCTTAAAAAATTTCTCAAAGCGATAGCAAATCAATATAGGCACGCCTGGGATTTGGAAGTATAATTAACAAAAATTAACCCAACTTCCGCAGTTGGAGAAAAAATAAAAAATTTTGAAAAAATTTTATTTTGATTCCATCTTATAAACAGGGATTAGGCTAACTATAATAACAATAAAATAATGCTCCTGACCCCTTTTATTTTCTTTCGGTGCGGAGAATTTTTCTCGTTTGCGTCGGATAGCCCTGAACTTGTTAAAACAGGAGAAAACCTTAAAACGCGGTATTAAAGCCAAACAACACAAAGCCGGCTGGGATGCGCAATATATGTTAAAGGTATTACAAGTTTAGATGCGTTTGCCCTGTTGACAAGATGAATTTTCTTGATATATTATATTTCAATAGGTGTTATTGTCGGAAAAGCATATAATAACATGTTAGCTGAACCACTTATGTGTCAATATGGAAGACGCTGGTAGGAGCAAAAAATGAGACCGTATAACAAAATGGATACGATGAGGTCTGTCGCATTGTTGCTGGGATTAGGGATTGGTGCTTTTGTCTTATTCTTGTTGGCGGCAAGGCTTAACGGTCCAGCCGAACGTGAGGCGAAGAGGAAACGGAAGCCGCTGCTATGCGTTGTGTGCGAAAAACAACCTGCAACCCACCAGAGCAACGCCCGGTACACGTTAAAGCGCAACAATCGTCAACCGGATCCTCATGCACACCCTGCATGGTTGTGTGATCACTGTCCTGAACCTGAGAAAATCTCAGGGCACTGCCTATTACGAGGCGGAGCCTACACATCCCCCAAATATAGGTCAGAAGGAACTCTACTCGGGATGATAAAATTTATTGTGTTTATTTCTGGTGTCGTGTGTATAGTCATAATGTTTAGATTAGGCTATTCCATGTTGAATTTGGTTCAAGTGGAGGCAAATCCCAAGGCAGAAACAAGGTTATCGATCATGGCGATATCCTCATTCGTACTCAGTCTCTCCCCATTTGGATGTTTTCCAGGTTTCATTCTTGGTACGATAGCATTGCACCGATTGGGCTATATTGAGCTAAGGTTGAGGGGAATTAGGTTCGCGATAGCAGGTACGGTAATATCGCTCTTTTGGCTCATTGTCATTTCTTGCTTCATTCTTGAGCTTGCAAAAACATGAAGTCGGGAACCCTTAAATTTCTTATGGACGCTCTAATCCATTGCTGTGATCTATTAAATTAGGAGATACCAATGAAATCAGATAATATTATTGACGATGAAATATGTGAATACTGCCAAAGAAGAATAAACCGAGATGAACAGGTATATGTCTTTCGTCATAAGATTGCCTGCTACGAATGTGACAAAAAACTCCGAAACCCAAATGAGATGGAAACAGATGAAAAAGAGGTCTTTGTTGTTATCCGTAAGGTATGGAATATACACGGAAAAGAGAAGATATCTGGAATAGATGAGAAGTTGAAAGTTAGTAAGCAGTGTATTTATTGTGATAACTTCCGTGAACCCAACTTTAGCAAGCAGACAGGCTTTTGTGGTCATGCAGAAAGTTCCCCACGATTTGATGGTAGCTGTAATTTATTCAAGCCTAATAGTCGAAGTTCATGGTGGCTACAAGAAGAAGGTATGATGGGGAATAGTCCAGGAGTGAATGTTTGGTGGACAACATATTCAGACAAAGCAAGAGAGGAGAGGGAAATGAGGAAAGACCAGAACCATCCAGTACAGGCACCTGAGATAAAAGTGGAACTTACAACTATGTGGTCTATAGAAAAACCTCATTTGAGAAATATTTGTTTAAGTTCGGATGGTCGATATATAGCTGCTCAATATGCAAGCTCGTCTACGTTATCAGAGCGCCAGGCAAATAAATCTTCTATTATCGGCATATGGGATATCCAGCAGCAGAGGCAACGTAACGAAATTATGGTTGGCGAGTCAAAATGGAATCTTTGCTTAAGTCCCGATATGAAATTTCTTGCAGCTACAGCTTTAAACGAAGAGATGTTCATTTGGAATTTAAATACGGGAACCATGCAAAATTCAGTTAAGGTAAGATCAGTCTGCTGGTTTAATGGGCTTGCATTCCTAAATATTTCACAATTTCTAATTGCCGCCAGTGGTTCAGAACTTATAGCTTGGGACTATACTCGTTCTACAAATGTTCAGAAGATCACAAAGATAAATGCAGATATCTCATGCCTGTCAGTCAACGCAGATGGTAAATTGTTCGCGGCTGGGACAGAAGAAAACATGATTCATATATTTGACACTGATACATGGCAAGAAATAAGAACACTTAGTCATGCTGGAAATAAATTAAGATCAGTACGACTCCATCCTCAGCAGCATATCATAGCTACTGCAACCGAAGGAGAGTACCACTTTGAGACGGTATCAAGAAAATCGCAGAAAATCAAAGACAAAGAAGGACAAATTGTAATCTGGAATATTGATGTCGGCAAAAAGCTAAGAGACTTTCCGTGTCGAGGGCAAGTTTCTTTTAATGCTACAGGACAGTTACTAGTTGGGGATACAGACAAAGGACTTGCTATCTGGGATGTATCATCAGGTGGGAAGGTAGGAAGCATGCATATGGAGCAAGAATCCAGTTTCTGTTTAGCTAGTAACGCAGATATCCTAGCAATAACTAAATCCAATAGCTCAGAAGGTATGGGCAAATGCAAACTAATTAGAATTTCAATATTTTAAGCTTGAAGGAAATATAGAGGGAGAAAAAGAGGTCAGGAGCATTTTTTTCATTTACTAATTAATTTTTATCAGGTTCAGTTATCTATTTCCTAATCCTATATTCCGTTATTGTCGGCGGCTTGTAAAAGGCAAGCGCGCCGGAGAACTTCTTCTCTTGGCCCTAAACGTCAGGGAATATTAATTTTTAATCTCGATGTGTATTTATAGTGCGGGCACATAAGATGCAAGAAAGAATTGACACAGAATACAGAATTCAGACGACAGAATACATCATTTCAAACTTTGTAAGAGCATTATTATTCGAACTTACCCCACGAGATAGTAAAACCATCATCTCACGGGGTAAATCATCAGGTTTTTTCGCGAAGAGAAGGTAAAGCTTGTATTTTGGAATAGATTTGATATTCTACGTATTACAGTTTTCTGGAATCCGCCGGAAGGGACTCTTTTAATAGAGTTCATATAACCGCGGAACGTCAGAAATAAAGATTTATAAATCATTGAAAAGGATTAGATACAAATGAATAAATGTATCGTAGGATTACAATGGGGTGACGAAGGGAAGGGAAAAATAGTCGATATTCTCGCTGAAAAGAGCGATATAGTCGTGCGTTACGGCGGCGGCGCAAACGCCGGACATACTGTAGTAGTAGGAAATCACAAATTCGCATTACATCTGCTGCCAAGCGGCTCAATCAGGCCTGGTGTTAAATGCGTTATAACAAACGGCGTGGTACTTGACCCGGAAGTCATTCTGACTGAAATTGAAAAACTTGAAAGCGAAAATATCAATCTCAAAAGCAGGCTGCTGATTAGTGAAAACACACACGTGGTGCTTGATTATCACAAAAAAGAAGACTCGCTGCGGGAAGAATCGCTCGGCAAAAATAAAATCGGTACAACTATTCGCGGAATCGGACCTTGCTATGCGGATAAAGTCGGCAGAAGCTTCGCGGTTCGCATGGCGGATTTCCTCGATATGGAAAATTTCAAAGCCAAACTGCAAAAAATCGTAGATTATAAAAACCAGGTTTTCGGCGCGATTTACAACGCGGAGCCGATGAACGCGGATGAGCTTTATGAAAAATGCAAAGTGTATTCCGAAAAACTCTCGCCGTTCATAACCGATACAACCGAATTTCTGCATAAATCCATTACAGAAGAAAAATCCATTCTTTTCGAGGGTGCACAGGGTTCTCTTTTAGATCTGGATCACGGCACTTTCCCGTTTGTTACAAGCTCCAATTCAAGCTCATTAGGTATGTCAGCGGGATGCGGCGTTCCTGCAAAGTACATCGACGAATTTATCGGGGTAATAAAAGCATACACGACAAGAGTCGGCGCCGGTCCATTTCCATCGGAGCAGGACAACGATACAGGCCAGTACATTCGTGACAGGGGCCATGAGTACGGTACAACAACCGGTCGTCCCAGAAGATGCGGCTGGTTCGATTCTGTTGCAGTCTCCTACTCTATTACGATAGGCGGAATTGATTCCGTTGCGCTTCTGCACCTTGACACACTTTCAGGATTGAAAGAGCTAAATATTTGCAGGGCATACGATATCGAAGGCAAGGAAACTACCTTTTTCCCGTCTAATATCAAAAAACTCGCGAAGGCACAGCCGGTTTATGAAACACTTCAGGGCTGGGAAGAAGAAATTACAGAAGCGAAAAGTTTCGAGGATTTACCATGTAATGCACAGGATTACGTTTCAAAAGTAGAAAAATTCATCGAAAAACCGATAACAATGATAGGTGTAGGACCAAAACGCAGCCAAACGATATTCAGATAAAAAATTATGAATAAAGACACCGAAGCAAAACTTGAAAAAACAGCCACACGTCTCGGCCTTACACTCGACCAGATGCCCCGTCATATTGCAATTATTATGGATGGTAACGGTCGCTGGGCACAGCGGCAGGGACTTCCCCGGGTCGAGGGACATAATAAAGGCGGACAGGTTGTCGAAACGATAGCGTTGGACTGCGTTGCTTTGGGAATTGAAGTTCTCACTTTATACTCCTTCAGTATAGAAAACTGGAAAAGGCCCAAAGAGGAAATTGACGGGCTTATGCACCTCTACGTTCAATATCTTGTCGGGATTCGCAATATCCTGATGAAAAACAATGTAAAACTGATTCACCTGGGAAGAATGGCGACATTGCCCGGTTCGGTGCGTCAGGAGCTGATGGAAACCATGAAAATGACGCAAGCCAATACCGGGATGATCCTGGCACTGGCACTCAATTACGCCGGAAGAGCGGAAATTGTGGATGCGACAAAACAAATCGCCCAGGAATATAAACAGGGAAAAATTCAACTGGATGATATTAATGAGCAAATGATCAGCAGCCATCTTTATACCGCCGGATTGAGTGATCCAGACCTGCTGATACGCACAGCGAACGAGCTGAGAGTGAGTAACTTTTTACTATGGCAAATATCGTACAGTGAATTTTATGTGACTGAAACTTTTTGGCCGGATTTTGTTAAAGAAGACCTTGAGAAAGCGATTCTGGCCTATGCAAACAGGAATAGACGTTTTGGAACTATCGGTTAAATTCATAGCCGATTATCCTGAGCGCATCTATGATAAGGAGTTTTAAAAAAATGGGAAAAGGCGTATATTATTTAAGAAAATCGCTAAATGATTTTCTTAAAATAATAAATTGTTATTATTATATTCTTATAATTTGTTACTTCTTGTTTTTGAAAAGAAAAAATAGTAGAAATATTTTTCCTTTCCAAAATATGCCTTTTCCCATTTTATTAAAAAAGTGAGCTAAATATGCTCAAAAACAGGTTGCTTTTCGGAATATTGATGACGCTGCTTTTCACAGGCATAGTTATTTTTGACGGCTGGCTGGATAACTCGTTCACTATATCAATCAGTGACAATAAACACGTACAGGGAACAATATTTTGCATTCTCATCTTTCTTATAGCAATCCCCGCCAATATCGAATTGTCACAACTTGCATCAGCCAAAAATATTAAAATATTTGTGCCTGTTTCAATAATTGGGTCAATTTTGCTTGCCGGGTCGTGTTATTGGTCGCAGTTCGGAGAATTCGATCAGGCACATTTTCTAATTTTTCTGCTTTTATTTATTTTTTTAATAATATTTTTATTCCAATATCTTTGTTTCGGTACATCTTCTGTGATAGCCAATTGCGGGGCAAATTACTTTGTGATTTTATATCTCGGCATTTTGAGCTATTTCGCTGTGGCCATTCGCATCAAATTCGGGCTGTGGCCATTACTTATGTACATTTTTGTAGTAAAAAGTACTGACATAGGCGCATATACGGCAGGGAGTCTTTTCGGAAAACACAAGTTTTCGCCCAAAATCAGTCCAGGTAAAACATGGGAAGGTCTGGCGGGCGGTCTGGCAGGCTCAATATTAGTAGCTATTGGCTTTGCCGCAGGTTTTGGTATAATGGACTGGCCAATGGCAATAGTTTTTGGTATTTGTCTTGCCTTTATCGGCCAGTTAGGTGATTTAATGGAGTCTATGATAAAACGTGATGCACAGCAAAAAGATTCGGCAAATATTGTGCCAGGTTTTGGCGGCATACTGGATATAATTGATTCGCCATTAGCGGCGGCGCCGTTTGCGTATTTGTTTTTTACGTGGGGTTCCTGAAAAGAGAAACGTTTTGGAAACTACAATACAATTAGGACCAGCTCAAAAACAACTGGAATTATTCGGCCCGGGCGACAGCTACCTGCGTCTGATACGACAATCTCTTGATGTAAAAATTTCCGCACGACAGAATACATTAATTATTAGCGGCAAAGAAAAGGAAGTAAACAAAGCTGCAGATGTGTTTCATAAGATGCAGCAGCAGCTTTTCAAACATCATTCCCTTACTTTTGAAGATATATCAGCTTTCATCTTGCACGAGGATTCAGGCCTTAGAGAAGATAGTTCCGAACCTATTTCAGTCTATTCGCGAAAGAAAGTCGTAAAACCAACCACCAGGGGTCAAGAAAGATACATTCAAACTATGTTGAATAAAGACATGACGTTTTGTATAGGCCCTGCCGGAACAGGAAAAACATATCTTGCAGTTGCAATGGCTGTTTCCATGCTCAAGAAAAGGCAAATCAGAAGAATCATTCTTGCCAGACCTGCTGTCGAAGCCGGTGAAAAACTCGGATTTTTGCCGGGAGACCTTCAGGCAAAAGTAAATCCGTACCTGCGTCCTTTATTTGACGCGCTCGAAGACATGATGGAATTTGCACAAATGCGAAAGCTGATAGACCTGGATATTATTGAAATTATACCACTTGCCTTTATGCGCGGCCGCACATTAAACGAATCCGTTATTATCTGCGATGAGGCACAAAATACTTCAGCTATGCAAATGCTGATGGTTCTTACAAGAATGGGACAAGGCTCGAAAATGATAATAACAGGCGATATAACGCAAATCGACCTGCCTGCAGGACAAAAAAGCGGAATGATTGAAGCAATCGAAACGCTCCGCAGAATAAAAGGAATAGGTTATGTGAAATTAAGCCAGACTGATATTGTCAGGCATAGGCTGGTTCAAAATATCGTGCAGGCTTATAAGAAACGAGCAGAAAAAAAGTAGCTGACAGATGCGTGGGAAATATTAAATGCCGATATTGAAAAAAATAAGTCCCAGGCGAAGCAGGCTTCGCAAGAGTATGTTTACCGAGCGTTTTTCGCAGGTAGGCAGGCTTGTCGATACCGATAGTATAATCTCAATTTTACTGCTGCTTCTGTTCATAATTCTTTTTGTTTTTATTCTTTCATACCAGCAAACCACATACCTTAAAGTGCTTCCTGTTACAATCATAGTGACATTGGTTTCCCTCGCGGCGGCTTTATATATTTATCACTATCAAAAACGAATGTTAAGAAACCATATAAGGGTCTTTGTTTTAATCAGCCTGTTTATTCTTTTGCTTGCCTCAACTAAATTTATGACATCCAAGCTCATTGGCTTACAGAGCAGATACACGCCTTTATCATGGGCGACGGGAACCGCTGTTATTGTAGCTATCATATTAACAATTGCTTATGACCAGCGATTTGCAATCGGGATGTGCGTATTTTATTGTATATTTGCCTGCTTAGCGGCAGAGCCTGCCGGTGCAGACAGCGGATATCAATTATTAAATATAGACCTTTTCTTAATAATGATTACTGGTGCTTTTACATGCTCACTGTCTTTAAAAGAGATACGAACAAGAATCAAGCTGCTCCAGGTAAGCGCAATGGCAGCGGTTTTGGTTTTCGTAATGGCATTTTGCCTCGAATTATTTAATACAGATGCGAGTGTTTCCAGCGCTCTTGTCAATGCCGGCCTGCACGCCGGAGTTACAATCGCAGTCGGATTACTTATACAAAGTCTGCTTCCCTTGATAGAAAAAACATTCCGCATAGTAACAAGTATGACATTACTGGATTACAGCGATGCGAATCAGCCCTTACTGAAAAAACTTGCTATGGAAGCGCCTGGAACATTCAGTCACAGCCTGTTGATAGGCTCTGTTGCCGAAGCAGCGGCTGAATCAATCGGGCGCAACGGACTTTTATGCAGAGTCGGCGCATATTACCACGATATAGGCAAATTGAATAAAGCCACATATTTTATTGAAAATGAAATCGGTTCCGGAAGCAGACACAAAGAGCTTTCACCGACAATGAGCCATTTGATTATTGTAGGTCATGTTAAAGACGGGATAGAAATGGCCCGCGAATACGGCCTGCCAGGTGTGCTTCGACAATTTATCGAAACACATCATGGAACTACTTTAGTCGAACATTTCTACAACGAAGCCAAGAAGCTCAAAGCTAAAAAGTCGAAAGGGAAACCCGGCGATGAGCCTTCTGAAAGCGAGTTCAGGTATCCCGGGCCGAAACCGCGAACAAAAGAGGCCGCGATTGTGATGCTGGCTGATACAGTCGAGGGAGCTGTAAGAAGTCTGCCGGAAATTACTCCCACGAAAATCGATGCGGTCGTGCACAATATGGCCATGAGACGTCTCCAGGATGGACAATTCGATGAATGCGATATGTCTCTGCGGGAGCTGAGCCAAATTGAAACGAGTATTTCAAAAACACTCGCCGCACATTATCATAGCAGAATCGCTTATCCCAAAGCTCCTGATGAACCTTTTGAAACTATGCCTATATCTCGACAAGATGTTTAAAAATACAGTTGCAATTATGGCTATCACTAAATCACATCAGGATATTAAGATTCAAATCACTCGGAACTTCAGGGACATAAATATTTCGCTGCCGAAGTTAAGAAAATTGATAAAAATTATTTGCCTGCGCTTCGGAAAAAACGGAATAATTAATCCAGGCAAGTCGCCTATGAAATATGAAATCAGCATTGCAATAGTCGATGACTCTCAGTTTCAGAAAATAAACCTACAGTTTCTGGGCCGAGATTCAATCTCCGATTGTCTTAGTTTCGATCTATCCGATGGCAATGAGCCTGGTCTACCAAAAACTTTCGAGCTTGTTATCAACGGGCAAATGGCTCTCAGGCAGGCAAATCTGCGTGGTCATTCAGAAGAGGCAGAGCTGGCACTTTATGTGACTCACGCTTTGCTGCATAACTTCGGTTTCGATGACTTGGAACCGAACCTGGCGAAAAATATGCATCAGAAAGAAGATGAAATTTTACAGGAACTCGGCTTCGGTTTAGTTTATAATAGAAACATAGATTTACAAAAAAATATAAACAGACAAAACAGGAAACATAAAAAGTGATAGGAACCGGCTGGGCAATACTGCTGATTTGTTTTTGTGCCGGCGGCACGTTGTTTTTTTCCATAAACGCCGTCGCACTGCGTACTTTCTCTTATGTAAAATTACAGGAAGCTTTCAAAGAAACAAGTAAAAGAGATAATTATGAGATTCTTGCTTTGCAGGTTTCCGAAAAAGCGGAACAGCTCATTCTTGCCTGCTGGCTATACAGGCTCATTTTCAACATGTGTATAGTCCTGTTTCTTGTCGATATTTTTTTTGAATCGAATTTATCTCATCATGCGCTGATTTATCTATTCGCCTCTATTATCGCGCTAATTATATTTTCAACCTTTAGTCTTGCAATTCCACATGCCTGGGCGAAATACTCCGGTGAGAAAGTAATAAGCCGGACATATTGGCTGCTCAAATTGTCAGCTTTTATCGCTACGCCTGCACTTTATATATTCAGATTATATGACGGATTCATACGCAGGCTGGCCGGTGTTGCAGAATCTACTCCCCAGGAAGAGCACGAGGAAAAACAGGAAGAATTTCTCACAGGACTTGAGCAGCACAGGACCGAGGGAGTTCTCGATGAGGAAGAGCAGGAGATGATTGAAAATGTGCTGGAGCTAAGCAGCAGCACCGCCGTTGAGATTATGACACCTCGCACTGATATAGTTGCAGTGGAAGTCAATTCGGACCTGCAGAAGGTTCTCGATACTATCGCAGAAGCCGGTCATACCCGAGTACCGGTTTATGAGGACAATATCGATAACATTGTCGGTCTGGTTTATGCCAAGGACCTGCTTCCGGAGATAGGTAAAAATCCCGCGGATTTCAAACTTCGGGATAAGCTCAGAAAAGCATATTTTGTCCCGGAAACAAAACCTCTGAGGATTTTGCTGCATGAATTTCAGAACCGGAAATTACACATCGCCGTTGTGCTCGATGAATATGGCGGAACTGCCGGAATTGTCACTTTAGAGGACATCCTCGAAGAGCTTGTCGGTGAAATAGCTGATGAATACGAGGAAACGCCGACCCAGCCTGCCAAAAAAATCGATGAAAATACAATCGAAGCTGACGCCAGGACATCTGTTGACGACCTGAACGACGAATTCCAGCTCGATTTGCCTGAAGATGAAGACTACGAAACACTGGGAGGCTTTGTTTTTTCACGCCTGGGCTATATTCCGAAGACAGGTGAAACGTTCGATTATAACGATAAAAAATTCGAGATTACTTCTGCTGAAGCAAGAAAAATAAGACGAATTAAAATCCGTAAAATTCATCAACAATAATTCGTTTGAGTTCTGCAAAATTGAAGTCAGGCATACATTGTTTGAAGAAAATCTGTTTGTTTAGATTTTCTTCATACAATCGTTGTTAAAATATAACTTATTGAATATAAATGGCTTATGCTAATTGTTATAGAAAGAAAAAATTAAAAAGAAGAAATTTTTTCTTTCTTTAAGTATGCCTGACTTCAATTTTGCAGAAGCCTTATAATTCGTTAATATGCTGACAAAGGATTTAGCAATTTGCATACGTGCCATCGATTATTCCGAAACATCGCAGATAGTAACTTTTTTCACTAAAGAGCACGGGAAAATCGGTGCTATCGCGAAAGGCTCGAAAAGACCCAAATCAGCCTTTGATGAGCCAATTGAAATATTCTCGTATGGAAATATTGTTTTCGCCGGTTCCGACAGGGACAAACTCGCCACCCTCACAGAGTTCGACTTGGACTATAGTAATACAGTCGGCACTGTCCTGTACAAAAACATTTTCATATTGAACTGCTGTTTTTTCGCTGCTGAGCTGCTCACGAAACTAACAGACGATTACGACCCCCATCCGGAACTTTTCGACGGCTTTCTTGGGTTTCTGCAAAATGCACGCGAAAGCAAAGAAAACGAAATATTATCATTCTTAATAATGTTTCAATTAATACTGCTCAGAGAAGTTGGCTTGCAGCCTGTATTGAATTGTTGTGCAAACTGCAAAACGCAATACGCAATACGCAATACGCAATATGACTATTATTTCAGCAGCTCTGCCAACGGCCTGATATGCAAGGACTGTGAAATGAGTTTCCCCGATAAAATCAGGCTCTCGAAACAGGCTGCCAATTGCCTTGCTAATCTAAAACAAATTACCCGCGCACCGGAATCCACACTAAACGAAATCGAAAAAATCCTAATTCTCCATTTCACCAGCATCCTCGGCTATCAGCTAAAAATGGGAAAATACGTGATTAAATAAGAATGTCAAATCCATAAAGACAAATTCATCTATTGTCATATCAGAGATTTGACGGCTGAAATAAATATTTCTGCAGTTTTTAAATTATCTATTATTTCTTCCAAATCTATCTTTCGACCTATTTCTTTGGTTCGCCTTAAAAAAAGAGAAAATACTTTCTATAAGCTCGTTCACAGGATATAATCCTTATGGCCTTTTTAATGTTAGAAAAATGACTAATGCTCAAAAATAAAGAATATTTTATTACAGGATACAGAGACTGGCGGAAGGAGCTGGCCGAATACAAATATCTTATTTTTCTTTCTTTGATGATTTTTGTGATAGCCACTTTCATCGACTTTTTTTCCGGAAAATATGTAACTGCGGTCAAATCAGCCCATGTGCCTGATTTGATATTAGACCATATCGGTCCTGTCAATGTAGGATTCCTCTTTATCTGGGGTTATATAGCTTTCTTCTTAACGCTGTTTTTGTACCCAATCCTTTTTCATATCAGGACTTTGCATATCGTAATCAGCCAGTTCAGCCTGCTTGTCATGCTGAGAGCTGTTTTTGTTGTTTTTACTCATCTGCAAACGCCGCCGGATGCAATTTCAGCCAGCTTTCCCTGGATATTCCAGAAACTGAATTTTCAAAATGATATGTTTTTCTCAGGTCATACAGCTATCCCTTTCCTGGGATTTTTAATGTTTAAGAAACACATAAGATACTTCTTTTTATTTGGCTCGATATTGATGGGGGCAGTTGTTTTACTGGCACATATGCATTACAGTATAGATGTTTTAGCAGCTTTTTTCATGACTTACAGCAGTTACAAAATCAATAATCTTGTAATCCATAAGTCAGAGCTTTATATCAGGAATTAATCACTTCCATAAAATTACGCACCGACTGTTCTGTTGTCCATACAGGGGTAAAACCCTCAAATTCTTTCGAGGACTCAATTGCATCTTTCAGCTTGAGCTTATACTGGCTCACGTGATGAAAATATTTTTGCTCCTCGTAAAAATCAGCTAAGTATTCCTGTTCGCTCTGTCCCGGCGTAGGCATAAATAACACCTTCTTTTTGTTCAGCTCTGCAAGCTCCATTACAGTTGTATATCCGGGCCTGCTTATGATAAACTTTGCCCGGTTCATAACATCTTCCTGCTGTTTAGAGTTCAAAAAGCTGTAAATAACCAAATTATCGTGATTGCTCGTCTCTGTGCTGTCGGGATTGCCTCCTGCTATTACTACCTTTCCCTCAAGCTGATTTACCTGGAGCATTATTTTCTTGTAGAGAATAGACCTTTGAGGCTCAGGACGTGCGTCCGCAACCTCTTCAGAATTAAGCTCTATAGCCTTTTTATAAATTCTAATCGCGTCATCGCTTTTTTCCGTGCGGCTGTAAGCCTTACCGAGTTCCAGCGCCGAGTTCTGCGCGAAACCTTCCCACGCGCCCCAGTCGGCGATG
>CAYSHS010000024.1:0-17987 GCA_964430845.1 uncultured Pirellulales bacterium
AAGATGTTTATATATTATACTTTTACAAACAAGTAATGTTTTTAACATTTATTGTTTTTTTCTCTTTAATCAAATAAAATAAGGTTTTATAATGTTGCATATGCTAATTATGTTCGAACACATAAATAGTCGAAGAAACCATCAAATGGACAAGAAACTGGCCTTTATCACAGGTATTTTGGTGGTTTTTGCTCTTTCTGGGTGCTACCAGTCGCCGAGCACACCGGAACTGGGTACTGCTCAAAATAAAGTTGTTGTGCCGCCATTGCAGCGTTTTGCAGGTGTTTCAGTTGAAAACCGTCCTATAATGTACTATGCTCTCGGCCAGGGTTCGGATGTTACTTTTATAATGGCTACTATTCATGGCGATGAACCCGCCGGAACTCCTTTGGTAAATCGACTGGCAGATTACCTCAATCTACATCCTGACTTGCTTATAGGACGGACGGTTGTGATTCTACCTGTCGCAAACCCTGATGGATTAGCGGCTGAAAAAAGACTTAATGCTCATGATGTGGACCTGAACCGCAATTTTCCAGCCGACAATCGCACAAAAGACAAGGAACTGGGACCTTCTCCACTTTCCGAACCTGAAGCACATATTATCAATGAGCTGATTAAACAATATAGACCAAACCGTATTGTAAGCATCCATCAGCCTTACGGCTGCATCGATTATGACGGCCCTGCGGAAACTCTCGCAAATCAAATGGCGTTATACTGTGATTTACCTGTAAAAAAAGTCGGCGCCCAGCCCGGCTCGCTCGGTTCCTACGCCGGAATTACATTGGGAATCCCTATCATTACTTTCGAGATGCTTGAAAACGACTCCAACCTTAATACCCAGCTTCTCTGGCAAAAATACTCAAACGCCCTGCTCGCAGCCATTACATACCCAAATCCAATTCCCCAAAAATAATAATATGAAGAACTGGAAAAAACTTATTTGTATTATTGTTTTTTTCGAGGCGGTGTCTTTTTCTATCGAGTCTAAGAAACAGGAAATAAAATTCATTCCCGGCAGAAAGGTCGGAACTATTCAGAGTGATTTTATTCAGGAAGCATCCGGTATTGTCGCCAGTCGAAAAAACGATTCGGTTCTCTGGGTGCATAACGACTCGGGTAATTCCGCGAAAGTTTATGCCATAAATCACGAAGGCAGGCTTGTAATAATAAGAGGCCTGACAAACGCTTCAATTTGGCGCAGACCTGATAGAGAGCCATTATGGAAGGCTTTCCTCGGAGAATATTACAGCACGGAGCTGATGCCTGAACCTCAGGGCGAAGCAATATGTTTCGATACGAATATGCCCGGATTTTTCACAACCGGCGAGAAGCCGCATCAGCCTATATACTATTTCGAGTGTTCAGGTTTAACAAAGAAATCAGGCAAATAACCTTACGACCTGACGAGAAGCTTCCTGTGAGCATCGAATTTATCAAAGCGGGCGAGCGGATTCGAACCGCCGACGTCCAGCTTGGGAAGCTGACATTCTGCCACTGAATTACGCCCGCAAGTTATTTATTTCAAAAGATTTATAATGACTCTTTCTTATACGAAACCTGCTGTGCGATGAATATTATTTTTTTCATTACCTGTATTTTTAACAACATTATTTGTAAATAGCAAGAATTTTTTATTGATGTGTTTTATTGATGTGTCTTTCTGTTATGAGTCATCGTCTGTAGTGGACAGGCCGCCAAGGGCGTTTATGAGATTACCTGCACGGCACCGCAATCTCGAATTGATCCGGCAAGCTCGACAAGAGGAAAGCCTTTTGCCCGTGATTTTATTTTTTGCGCAGTCATTCCAGGCTCTCTTTATTTCTTTTTCATTTCACCTGTCTCGTTCCAGGTCGGATCAGGCCGCTCACAGATTCTTTGAGACCAGCATTTACCATCCCTTGTAACTTCCACCTGCTTGGGATATATTTTTGCAATCTTAACGCCATATATAGCATCTCCTTCTTTCAAAACCTGGTTATCAACCATAACAGACGAGTCAATACCTGTATAAAGAATGCCTTTTACAACACCCTTTTCTTTATTTTTTTCGGTGAGGAAATAAGCTGAAGCCCCCAGAACTGCGGCAGCTAAAGTAAGAACCTGAAGTATAAGCAATACCCTGAAATTCCTCATTACATTCCCTCTAATTTTGTGAAGTAATCCATATTCTCCAGCATTCCAGCCTGATAGTGACTTGACATCCGCCCCATTTCGAATAGTATTACATACAACACATACTTA
Source organism: uncultured Pirellulales bacterium (assembly GCA_964430845.1). Lineage (GTDB taxonomy): Bacteria > Planctomycetota > Phycisphaerae > Sedimentisphaerales > Anaerobacaceae > JAFGPS01. Next base: position 2,248 of record CAYSHS010000024.1, read on the forward strand.
GACTAAATTTATTTTTGGTGAAAAGATGATGTTGCCAGGTATTCACATTGTTCCGTCAGCGGCAGTAATACTCTAAAAGTTGTCCCTTCTCCTATTTCACTTTTAACTTCGACTTTCCCGCCGTGCATAGCGGCCACTTCCTTAACAATAGCAAGACCAAGACCTGTTCCCGGTATCTGCATGTCCGGCTGATGCACGCGATAGAACCTCTCGAATATATGAGAAATTTCTTTTTGAGGGATTCCTATGCCTGTGTCACTTACACATATTTCCAGCTCATTGCTGCTATGCTCGATGCGAATACTTACTTTGCCTCCGTCAGGAGTAAATTTTATCGCATTATTAACGAGGTTGGAAATTAAAGACCGAATCCTGCTCTCGTGGGCATATAGCTGCGGAATTGTTCCTCTTATTTCTTTTTCAAGAAGAATATTTTTGTTATCTGCAGAGCATTTTAACGATAAGATGATTTGCTCGACTATCTCTACAATATCTATATTCTGCTTGACCACCTCGATTCTGCCCGATTCGAGCCTGGATATCTCGAGCAGACTGTTTACCAGCTCTGCAAGGCGATTGGATTCTTTATCAATAGTGACTAAAAATTCGCGTTTTTGTCCATCGGGCATATTCGGATCCCGCAATATCGTTTCCGTATATGCCTTTATCGATGTCAAAGGCGTTCTTAATTCGTGTGATACCGACGAAACAAATTCTGTCTTCATACGGTCAATTTCACATTCCTGCGAACGATCATGAAGCAAAATCACAGCGCCGCTTACCGAGCCTTTGTTTTTACATATAGGAGCTGCCGCAATTGAAACAGGATGCTCTCTTTTGCCTGCTATAACAAGAATACCCGGCTCTATCATCGTTTGAATATTTCCGGAGGCAAGCACTTTATCAATCGGGTTTTCTATATGGTCTCTCGAACGTTCATCGATAAGCATGAAAATTTCATCGACATTTTTCCCCCTGGCATCATCAAGCTTATTACCGGTTAGAATTTCAGCGACATTGTTAAGCAGCACTACATTTTTATCCGCATCAACAACGATGACACCATCAGTCATGCTCGAAAAAGTCACCGATAAAAGCTCCTTTTCCGTTTTGAGCTGCTCGGTGCGTTCTTTAACAATATCTTCAAGATTTTCATGGTATGCTTTTACTTCTTTAACCATTTTCGCGTGGTTTACCGCATTTTCTATTATCATCGGAAGTATTGTCAGGTAGCTTCGGGATGGACTTTTAATAAGGTAATCATAAGCTCCGGCTTTCATGGCCTTAACAGCAAGCTTTTCATTGCCGGCTCCTGTTGCGAAAATTACAGGCGTCTCTTTCACTAATAAATCAAGAATATCGAATGCTGTTCCGTCTTTTAATAAATAATCGGCAATTATTACGTCAAACTCATGGTTATTAAGTATTTTCTTCGTACCCGAAACACTATCGGTCATAATACAATCATAAGACAATCCCTCTTCCTTGATGAATCTCGTGAAGGCCATCTGGTCAATCTTATCGTCTTCAATAAGAAGCACTCGGCAGCTTGTATTTTTTTGCACAACTCCTCCGTCTGGTGTTTTTTTACAAATGGATGATAGTGCCAGCTGCCCATAAGAGCTTGAATGGAGCAGACCTACAAGATCGACATGCGGGCAGCAGCACTATCAGTCAGCAATTAAGAATTAACTTTCTGCTTTACCTTGAGTATGTCAATCAATTATACTTCGACATTAACGATTTTCCTGATAATAAGTAAATTCCTGAATATGCGGCAAGAATATATACGCTTTAACCAGGTATTTTGATGAGAGATGCCTAAGCAAAATCTTACAGAAACAGGAATAATAAGCTCTTCAAAATTGAAATATTAATAGGAGTCCGTTTTTATTTTTCGGCGAAGTGTGTATAGTTTCTTATCTTGAATATCAATCAGTTGATGGAAGTCAAGCCGCAGCGGATTGCATATTTCGTCAATTCTGGTACTGTAAACAAATTTATTTTCGTCATAATCTGCCTGCGGTGCGTATCAACTGTCTTGGTGCTGATATAAAGCTCAATAGCAATTTCTTTCGATGATTTTCCGTTTGCAAGCAGGCGCAGCACCTCGCGCTCTCTTTCGGTCAGGGCAGTTTCCGACGAAGAGCTGTTTTGTGCAAGACCCTGCAGATAGCCGCTCATTACTATATTCGCTATTCGCGGGCACAGATACACATCACCATGAATAGCGGCATCAATTGCCCTGACCAGCTCAGCAAAACTATCTTCCTTGTGCACGTACGCGCAGGTCCCGGCCTTTAACATTTCGGAGACAAAAGACTTCTCGATGTATGCGGAATGAGCAACAATTTTTATACCCGGAAATTCCCCTGCTAATTTTTTGACCGTATCGAAATAATTGATACCATTGATATTCATTCCGATAGTTATGATGTCAGGGCCGACTTTTTGTGCAATCTGCCCGGCTGCCATGAGATTATCAGCTTCACCTACAATCGTCATACGGGGATGATTATTGAATAACACCCTGAGACCGTCACGCATTATCTTATGGTCATCGGTTAATAATATTTTAATTTTCCCGTTATTATCCATAGCTCATTTGAATCGCCTAAAGTTAAAAGCCTCTAAAGTGTTTTAAGACGTGCTGCATTCGTAATGAAGAGCTAAAATACTTTGGTAACCTTAAATATTTTACGCTTTTGCTTTTTCGAGCTTTTCTTTCAGAATTTGTCCAAGCTCGATTACGTCAAATGGTTTCGTGATATAATCATCGGCGCCCTCGTAAAGAGCACGTCCGACTTCAGCCATCATGCTTTTTGCAGTAAGCATAAATACAGGTATGGATTTTGTCATTTCATCCTGTTTTAACTGGGACAGCACCTGAAGCCCGTCCGGTCCCGGCATCATCCAATCGAGTAGTATAAGGTCAGGTCTCTTTTCGCGTGCCATTTCAAGCCCTACTATGCCATTTTCTGCCAGGTAAACCTCGAAGCCATCAAGCTTCAGGTTGTAGTTTAGAACCGTCCGAATGTGCTCTTCATCTTCTATTACCAAAATTTTTGTACGCTCATCCATTATTCCATTCCTTAAAAATGGTTTCAGAAAAAACTGTCATATTAATTTTATTGCCATAGATATTTTCTACAGCCGAAATTTTGCGGAATACGTTAGTCATGCCTAAGTAACCCCCATAAGCAAACAACTTCCACGGTATAAGCCTATAATACTAATCGGCAATATTCTGTATATTGGTTAAAGAAATTATAAAAGTGAAAATATATTATGCAATAACAGGGGTTTTGCAAAAGTTCAGGCAATATTTAAGATGGTTGTAAAACAGGGTAATGATATGAATTGAGATAATAAGAACCGGAAAGCTGCTCCTTCTTATATAAGCAGCTTCCCGATCTTTTCTAAATATGACCTCGGCGAGACAGGCGCACCAGTTTTCTTTCCAACTGGCGCCCCCCAATAACACTTTAATCACAAGCTCTTATATCACCCTCACCCCCCCATATTCACTTTTAATCATAATATAAATCATTTATTACGTTTTTATCGGTCATACCATAACGTAAAAATGACAGTATATTCCTCGAAAGTCAATTCCTTTCAGGACCAATTCCAATTAACCAAATCCTGTTTTGCGGCAAACTTAATGCTAACGTGCTAACTCGAAAACCCCCATTTTGAATCAACAATACTCTTTTTAAACAAACAATTAAGTCGACCTACAGGCTGACCAGACTTTAACTTTTATTACAGACTTGTCATGCTGAGTACGAAGCAGAGTATCTGATCCTACATTTAGCAAAATATATCTTTCGTTCCTTATGCTTGAGCTTAAAGACTCTTCTCGTTCAGCACGACAGGATGAAATGGTTTAAATTGAAAAATTAACATACCATTATATATCTCATTTTACTCATTTTGTTCTAAGAATATGACGCATTTTATTCCAGGCATTATGTGAAAAATCAGGCATATAGCCTCTTAAACAGTTAAATATCACCTGGGGGAGTTATTTTAATTTAAGTTGCCTCTAAAGTAATGCCGATATTTGGCAGGTCAATATAATATGGGGACTATTTTTGTTGGAAGGTGAAAAAAGAAAAATATTACGGCTTTTTTGAAATATGTTAAACCTTCCCGTCCTTAATATTTGAAAAAAATGTTTGCGATTCAAAAATTTATTTGAAAGGAGCAATTATGAAAAACCAAAAAATTTCTTTCGCTGTTACCCTGCTGTTGTGCACAATACTTTTCTCGTCATTGTGCAAGGCTGGTTTTTGGGGTGAAAATCCGAATATCAGTGTCGAGCACCAGAAAATACTTTCGACAATAGAATACACAGGAGACGGTCAATTTAAGCATCAGGTAGAGACCTTACTGAAAATTGAAAAAGAGCCTTTGTCAGATGAAAGGGTGAGATATTCCATTTCCTCACAGGATTTCAGTTTTTCCCGTGCAGGCAGCGAAAATGACCCTGCCTCAAATAACATAACATTTATTGTTGATGAAAAAACCGGGCTATTGTCAAACAGCAGCGGCAGCCTGTCACTTATGGAAAAAGTCAACAACTATTGTGCAAGCACTTTGCATACAGCAGTAAAAGAAAATATAGGAAAAACATGGAAGCAAAAGTTCGATTTATCTTCGTTCGATTATTCGCTGCCAAAGAATTTGACATTTACTATGACTGCGATGAACGTAAATACTCATAAATACGGCAGGATGACTGCGGTACGGGCACTTTCAGAACCTTTCGTTGTGAATGTATTTAGCTCAGAAGGAAAAGTAAAGGAAATAAAAACAAGAATTCGGGCAGCATATCTTTTCGATGCCGAAATAAACGATATCTACCTGAGCATGTCTGTTTTCGATGCGTCAGCCGATATTAATAGTAAAAACGAGAAATTACGCCATGAAGTTGCAACTTATAAAACCGATGCTGATGGAGTCGCAGTAGATTTGGGCGGTCTTGGAAAAGATTTCGAGAGTTTTATAAGGAAAGTCGGTTTGACCAGCAAGGACCTGAAGGTTGAAAAAGAAACAAAATTGCCCCAGTGGGCTCAATCCGAAGGATTGCGTGCGGCCCAATTGAGTAATATCTGTGCCGCTGCCGCCTGCGAAGGTGCACTGAATCCCGTGACAACATTAACTATGCCTGAAGCAAGAACAGTCGCTCTTCAGAGCACCAACAGTATTGCCTCGACGCCACAAATAACAGCGATAAGCGGTATTTTGTCAAAAGATATACCAGCACTGGAAGGAATGAAAATTGCGGTTTCACCTGGCTGGGGTGGATACGGATTGAGTACGGCAGGTAATGTTGCCGCACTTGGAGGTGCTACGGCAGGAGGCGTTGCTATCGTGGAAAATAATTCGGACGGAAGTTCATCGACGCGAAGCCCGGTTACTCCCTAACTGCTAATGAAAATATTTCGGCACACTCGTCAATATGCGGATATTGTGTAATTATTTAAACAATATCCGCTTTGTATTTTACATTCCTATTTCTCTGAGCCACATAAGCTCATGTTCGAAATCGAGAACGAGCACTGTGTTCATGAAATATTGCATACCCACCAATCCATCACATCCATCCAGGAGAGTGCTGTCATCCTTAAAAACGGAAATATCGGCGTTCTTAATAATCCTGTTTCCAAGCTCAAGAACAGGTACTTTTCCCTTTTTACAGGTAAGATTTCCTATATACGGATAAAAATCCCTGCCTTTTTTAAGTTTTACTGCGTCTAAATTATTTCGTATTTTTTCCCATAGCTCTTCTTTTATTGCCATTCCCCTGCCGCTTCCTGTATCAAGCTGAAGCTCGGTCTCCTCGCCGGTAATAGATAATCTCACAAACAAAAAAGCATTGCCATGAAAATCTTCTTCGATTGAAATCGGGTACTTTTCCCATTTGTTGTCGTCAAGAGGCTCGAAGGATTTATAATACGACAATTCGGCTTCACTGTTCATATTATCGAATTCGATATATTTAAATTCACGCAATAAAGGTAGTCCCAGGATTATATTCTCGCTGCCATACGTGCTGCTTGCTATTGGTATTCCAAACAAAGTCGGGGGACCATTTGATTCAAGATATATGCAAAACCAGTCAGCCAAAGTTATCTCCCCGATATCCAGCTCCGAGAGCTTACAGATTCCCGGCTTATGTCCGTTAAAATCAGAAGCACCATTCTCGATAGGATATACAGGCAGCTTTTTCTTTTTTACAAGCTCGGAATTCAGAACAATCGCCTGTGAAGCGCCGGTATCCAATACAACGGGGTATTTATTTCCTTCGATACCCATTTCCCCTTCGACCACGATATTTCGATCTGAGAAGCTCAGCTTGTGATACTTGATTCGGCAAGTCTTCTTGCCGGTTAGAATCCGTCCATTTTCCTTAACCAAAGTATCCAGGCTGATGGCGCTTTCCTGCCGTCCTGGCTCAGAACAAAAATCGCTTTGTAAATTATACGAATTTATCCCGGTATTTTCGTGCTTAGTTTGGTTTGTCGAACACCCAGGCTCCAGGCATAATAGTATGCTCATCAGGATTTTTAATATAGAAAATACTCTTTTCACCAACCTTCTCCAAATTTAGATTTTCTCTATTTTATCATTTATCAGTCATAAAGTCAAGAAGCCGGGCTGCCGATTCGAGCTGTCCTGTTATCAGCACTTAAAACCCATTTTTTGAATTGCTTGTTAATTAAATAAAACTTTATAAGATAAAAAAATTGCGGCTTTACCCAGGTTTCCAGACGAATAAACGTCCGAAAAAAACATCCTGCTAATACTAACATCTTATAAAATCATGATTCAGGTCATTGCATTACGAAAAATATAAACAACGCAGGAATTTATAAGACGAAAAAAGTTTAATGTTTGACTAAAATAAAGGCCGATAAAGATGTACAAATAGAATAATTTTTATTTGAGCAGACGTACAAATTGGGGGTTCTTAATTGGGGGGACTTCCCAGAAATTGGGTCTACAATTTGGGGGACATCTAATGCATAAGCATCAGGTGAAAATCCGTTTTATTCGGATTATTTTAATTATTACTACTACATCATGCGCACTTTCGCTTTCTGGCTGCAATCCCAGGCTGTCTTCTTCTGAAGAGCTCAAGATATTCAATCATGCCAATCCGCTCGATTCGGAATCAGGTTTCGGTTATCCATCCGATGAAAAAAGCATCGTCGGACCTTACCGTGTTATTCCCGGGGACGTGCTGGAGTTTCAAATGCCCGCCGTACTTCGTGTCATTTCATCCGACCTTCCTGAATGGCTAAGACCAACCTATGGGCGAACAGAAGCAGAGCCTTACCTGGTACGTGTCAATCAAAACGGCACTATCACCCTGCCGATTGTCGGCGAGCTGCATGTCGCAGGCAGTACGCTTGCAGAGATAGAAAATATTGTTGTTAACGCTTATTATCCGAAATACGTAGTCAGTCAGCCTATGGTGGTCTGCGAAGTCAGTAAATATCAAAGGGAAAGCGAAAGGGTTTTCGCCGTAGTCGGGCTTGTCAACAAATCAGGCGTTTTCCCATACCCTGCAGATGTTCAATACAATCTTATGGAAGCGCTTGCTTTTGCAGAAGGGCTTGATATGGTCGCAGACCCGCGATACCTGAAAATCTACAGGCAGGATACCACCGGTGAAATATTATGTGCGACCATAAAAGTTGAACCGAAATCCATGACCGAATCATACGGTATCGCTATACAGCCTGGCGACCTCATATATGTCGATCATACACTAAGCACCCGTTTCAACAAATTTATATCAAATGTCTTCCACATAACCTTCGGAGCGGACAGCCGCTACACTTACCAATAAAATTCTGCAATATCAGGATAACAGAAACTATGGATGATAAAACAAACGTAAACGGAAATCCGGGCATGATGCTCGAACAGGGAGAAAATATCCCGCAGGAAAATCTGCTGCATATTATACTGTGGCATCGCTGGACTATTTTTCTGACAGTTATTATTTTTCTTGCTATTGCAGTTATTTACCTTGCCAGGGCAATTCCAGTTTACACAAGCGACTCAAGATTATATGTCGAGCAAATCGGCCCTAAAATTATTAACGATTACGAGGGAATAATGACCCGCTCGAATAATTACCTTTATACCCAGGGTGAGCTGATAAAATCAACGCCTATTATCAGTGAAGTGGCAAATAATAACCAGATAAAACACCTTAGAACATTTAACGAAATTGATAATATTGTCGGTTATCTCAAGAACAGGATTAAAGTCGATATAGGCAGAAAAGACGATATAATTACAGTTTCATGCAAATCACCATATCCCGAGGAAGCGGCACAGATAGTTAATGCAGTAGTCGAGTCTTATGTGAACTATAACTCTTCCCGCAAAAAAAGCACAGTTTCGGAAGTATTAAAAATCCTGCAAAAAGAAAAAATCAAACGCGATTCAGAATTATCAGATACATTTGCAAGACTGCTTGAGTTCACGAAAAAAAATGGTGTCGTTTCCCTGGAAAACAACAGCGGCAACGTCGTTCTCGAGCGTCTTAATAAACTATCGAGCGCACTTACCGAAACCCAGCTTGCGGAATTAAATGCAAAGGCCGATTACGAAGCTGTAAAAAACATGGCTGACGATCCTGATAAAATTCGCCAGTTCGCAGGAGTATCCGCGGGAGCCAATGCCTTCGTATTCAGGAATGACAAGGAAACACAATTGCGAAACGAATTAAGAGAAGCCGAGCTTGAGATGGAAGATATATTGTATTATTGCACTGAAGACCATCCTTCCGTGCTGGCTATAAAGGCAAAAATAAAGCGTATAAAGCAGGAGCTTGACGAGGAAAACAGGCAGTTTGCGGATGCTTATATAGAAGTAACACATTTGCGCTGGCAGGCATCCAGGCAAAGGGAAGAAGAGCTTCTAAATTCTTTAAATAATCAGCGCCAGTCGGCACAGGATCTGGGAGTAAAGGCCGCAGAGTATGCATCACTTCAGTCTGAATTGAACCGGGCCGAAAGAGTCTGCGAAATTCTTGATAATCGCATCAAAGAGCTGAATGTCACGGAAGATACAGGCGCTCTGAACATCAGCATACTGGAAGTTGCACGGCCGGCCACAAACCCGTCAGAACCGCAAAAGGCAAGGATATTAACAATAGCTGTGGCACTCGGTCTTGTATTCGGAATAAGTTTGGTTCTCCTGCGCGACTGGATGGATTACAGGCTGCATTCACCAGAAGAAATAACAGCCCTGCTTAACGTTCCTGTTCTTGGTGAAGTGCCCGCCATGTCAGGGAGTCAAAGAATAGTAACCACACACAGAAATGAAATTTTCTTAAAACTCAAAACCTTCCTGTCGGAACAATTCCAAACTGTGCGAAAGGGAAAATTCGCATCGGCGAAAAAATATAAAACCGTGCTCAAAAAACAAAATCTCATGGCACAGGCTAAAACTTACAGGGCAATAAGAGCATCCAACGGAGCTAAAGCTCATCCTGTTATTATCAGCTCATCCGCGATAAAGAAAGAGAAATCGAATTCAGAATTCCAGTCAATCAGTCAGCGAGGCCAGATCGTAAGACTCAAGCCGAAATCGGTAATTGCCGAGGCATATAGAACAATAAGAACCTCGGTATTTTTCGGCGCAGCGAGGGGATGTGCAAAAACTATTCTTGTAACTTCTCCGGCACCCGGTGATGGCAAAACTACTCTCGTAAGCAACCTTTCCATCGCCATAGCGCAGGCCGGACAACGAACGCTGATAATCGATGCAGATTTGCGCAAACCGAAACAGCATAAGATTTTCTCTATTAACAGTGACCCGGGCTTAGCTAATGTGCTTGCAGGCATGACAAGACTCGAAGATGCCATCCAGGCCGGGTCAGTCAAAGGGCTTGATATATTATCCTGCGGCTCACAGGTGTCCAATCCTTCTGAAATACTTAACAGCGAAGCGTTTGCCCAGGTACTGGAGAACCTGATGAAATGCTACGACCGAATAATTATAGATTCCCCGCCAGTTGTTCCAGTCGCAGACAGCCAGATTATCGCTGCGAGATGCGATATAGTTTTATTAGTTGTCAGGGCGGATAAATCTACAAGAAAAATTATCCAGCGTGCGCGTAATAATATAGTCGGCGTAGACGGAAACCTGCTTGGCGTTATCGTTAATGATGTAGCAAATAAACGCAGCCGCTATGGATATTATGGAAGATACCAAAGCAGTTACGGCTATGGCGGGTACGGCAACCATGGCTATTCAGCTTATTACGGTGAAGATTCGAATGCCGAAGACGAGCACGAATACGACAAAAAAATCTGCGTCTAAAACAAATTAAGCGATGACTGAATTCATAAATATAAAACATAATTCGATGAATGAAAAATTAAACAACGAAAACGATAAAACAGGTTATGTAGATATTCATTGTCACTGCCTGCCCGGTCTTGACGATGGCCCCCAAAATATATATGAATCGCTTGCCTTATGCCAGGCTCTTGTCGATGAAGGAATAACTGTCACCATCGCAACACCACATCAGCTCGGTCAGTTCGATGGCTGCAACGAACCTGAAACAGTCAGGCAAGCCGTCTCGCAGCTCAATAAAGAGCTGGAAAACAACAAAATTCCTCTGACAGTTATGCCGGGAGGAGACGTTCGCATAGACGAGCGAATTTGCACGCTTATCGAAACAGATAAAATACAAACACTTGCAGATGGCGGAAAGTACATCCTTCTTGAGCTCCCGTCACGAATATTCATCGACATCGAATCGCTGCTTATCGATCTGGCAGACAAGGGAATTCAGGCCATCATATCGCATCCGGAAAGACATTTTATTTTATGCAGACAATATCACATCATACCTAAATGGCTAAGACGCCCTGCTCATCTGCAGATTACAGCAGGCAGCCTTACAGGTGACTTCGGTCAAAATGCTCAAAAAGCGGCATGGAATTTTTTAAGTATGGGCTGGGTTTCATTTGTCGCCACTGATGCTCATAACCTGGCTGGCAGAAAGCCGAAGATGAAAGCTGCTTACACGGAAATATGTATGAAATTGTCTCCGGAGCTTGCTCATTTGGTTTGTATCGAAAATCCGATTCGTTTGCTCGAAGGCAGAGAAATAGAATCCGTTTCTCTCAGCCGACAACATGGAGTTTTTTGATGTCCAAAACACCACAGATAATTATAGATGATGATATTTCCTTTGGCAAGCTCGACACGGCGGTCAAATGGCTGCTGATAAGTCTTTTATCTTTCATGCCATTTGCATTCGGTGTTGTTCACGCATGGAGTGAAGAAGTTGTAATTATCTTTTCGGGAGCAATTGTAATCTGCTTTCTGCTAAAAACTATCATATACAAAAACCAGCGTATTATTTGGGCATGGGCATATATCCCCCTTATGGCATTTTTAATTTTGGTTGTAATCCAGCTTATTCCCCTGCCCGCATCGCTGGTAAGCGCACTATCCGGCAACACAGCAGGATTGAAAAAAGAGCTGCTGGGCGATTTGCCTGATTCGGATAAATTTCTCAGCTCGATGACGTTCTCTTTCTACCCATTCGCTACAAAGCATGATTTAAGATTAATCCTGGCGTTGGGAGGAGTTTTTTTCGTTGTCCTGAATGAATTTCGTCAGCCTGAAAAAATTCAGCTTCTCCTGAAAGCTATTGCAATAATAGGCGCTATAATTGCAGTTATCGCTTTAGGCCAGAATCTTTTCGGAAATGGCAAAATATACTGGTTTATAAACAACCGCAATTCAAACAGCTATTCAGGACCTTTCGTAAATCACAGCCACTACGGACAATTTATGAACCTCTCGATAGGTGCCGCATTGGGCTTGCTTTTTGTGAAGCTGCATGAGATATTTCATGAAAGAAAAATCTCTCTGCCTGTCATTCTTGATTATTTAAGCTCTTATTCCTCGATTACGATATGGCTTCTTATTGTGATGATAGGTATAAGCATGGCGACTGTATTTATATCTCTCTCTCGCGGCGGAATTGTAAGCATGCTCCTGGCGACGAGTATTATAACATTGATAATTTCATCCAAACAACGGCTGCGAAGTCATAGCTGGATAATGGTTGGCACAGCGCTCGTTGCTTTTATTTGCGTTTTATATATCGGCTTCGACGCCGTTTACGAACGCCTGGCAACTTTGAGACACTTAAACGAAACAGGCCAAAACAGGCTGCAAATGCTTAAAGACACGACTATTGCATGGTCGAAATTCCCCCTGCTTGGTACAGGGCTTGGAACATATTCAGTAGTATATCCCATGTTCGACGATTCCCATATTACCGCTCTGGCTACACACGCTGAAAATGAATACGCACAGGCGGCAGAAGAAACAGGAATGATTGGGCTGGGTCTCCTGGTCGTTTTCGGAATAATAGCTGGAATCTGCTTTTTAAGAAATATCAGGCGAACGAACCGCCCGATTCAATCGGCCTCTTACGGCCTGGGTTTCGGACTCATTGCAATACTTATACACAGCTTCGGTGATTTTGGCCAGCACCTTCCTGCAAATGGATTTTTATCTGCTGTTTTTTGCGCGCTTCTTATTTCAATGTCACGATATAGTGCAAAAAATGCTTCCGGCCTAATAAATACTTTACCACTCAAAAACAGGTTTGCAGGATTAGCTGCTTTATTGCTCGTATCCGTGATTTTTGCCTGGTCTCTTTTCGGTGCGAATAACAGCCGTCTCGCCGAGGCGCACCGAAAAGAAGCCCGGGCAATCGAAAGCAATCTTATAAAAACAAGCTGGAAGGCAAGTGATGCTGTTTACACGGAATTGATCAGCCATGCCAGTGATGCTGCAGCATACGAACCTGACAATATAAATAATCTCTACCTGCTCGATGTTTATCGCTGGAGATCGATAAATCACAGCGACAGTCCTGATATTTCCAAAACATTAATCTCCGATAGCTCGATATCGATTATTCGTGATATTGACAATCACCTTAATATAGCGCGCAGATTTTGTCCGACCTACGGACCTGTTTATACATTATCCGGGCAAATAGAAAAATTTGTTCTCAATGATGAATCCGGCTCGGATAAAATAAAAAAGGGATATCTCCTTGCTCCCTGTAACCCGATTGCCTGTTTCGTAGCCGGCTATCTTGACATCTGTGAAGGGCAATATGATGATTGTTTTGCAAAATTGAACAGGGCTGTTCAACTGAAAGCCAGCTTTTACAGAGATGTCGTCAGGATATATGTCGAAGACCTCAGCCGTCCCTATAAGGCAATATCTCTTGCAGGTAACAACGTTGACAGACTAAAACATCTCGTCAACGTTTTCAATGACGCACAATACAATGACCTTGCTCAGCAGTGCCGCATAAAAGTAAAGGAGCTGCTCGAACAAAAATGTCGGTCTGCCACGGCAAATGCCTCTGATAACGCATCTCTGGCTGGAATATATAAACAGCTAAACGAAAACGAATACGCAATCGAACATTACCGACGGGCTTTGGCACTTGATTACAGTCAAATTGCCTGGCGGATAGAGTTAGCAAGATTGCTCGCCCAAACTGGTAACATTGCCGAGGCAATGAGCCAGGTGAGAATATGCCTTAGAATAAACCCGAATTCCAAAGAAGCTGAAAATCTGTTAGCAGACCTTTCGATTTCTCCTGCCGGATGGAGCAGGGAAACTCAATCTCACTGAAAAAGTGATTTAAATGTGATTCTGCTATTCAGCTTCAAAAACCGGTAAAAACCTCGTTGGTTCACCGACGGGGACGGAGTTTAAACACTAATTATTATGCTGAAAACTTATTTATTAGTATATTTTGGCTCAACCTTTTTTTCGATTATCAGCACATCGTTAATAATCAAACTTGCTAAGCGCTCAAATATTATGGACTCACCTGGTATTCGCAAAGTACACTCGAATCCGGTCCCGAGGATAGGCGGCGTTGCGATATTTATATCAGTAATGACGGTTATTATCCCTGTGCTTCTGCTCATAAATGTTCCTGACAAGACCACCCTGCTGTCAGGCTATAAAGCTGTTTTTCTGTTATATGCGGCAGTTGTGATATTTCTCGTCGGCCTGATAGATGACCTGCAGGGACTTCGAGCGAAATTCAAACTGATATCACAAATAACAGCCGCGATTATTGTTTGCAGCGGCGGTATCAGAATCGATTCGATTACAATAACTGATTCTTTCGTTTTACATCTCGGCTTTTTTTCCTGGCCATTTACAATTTTCTGGATTGTAGGCATAACAAACGCTGTGAATTTAATTGACGGCCTCGATGGCCTTGCCGCAGGAATTTGCGCCGCAGCTTGCGGTGTTATCGCTATACTTACTCTACACTTCGACATTCCCGTAATGACAATTATTATGCTCTCTATGCTCGGCGCACTTACAGGTTTTCTTTTATTCAATTTCAATCCCGCCAAAGTTTTCATGGGCGATTCCGGCAGCCTGTTTCTCGGTTTTACGATAGCATGCTCGAGCATATTCTGCACATCCAAAATAGAAACTATCGTTGGACTTGCGCTGCCTTTACTGGCCCTGGGAATTCCCGTATTTGACACGTTTTTCAGCATGTTGCGAAGATTTCTCGAGCGCAGGTCAATCTTTTCCCCTGATCGCGGACATTTTCACCACAGGCTTTTAGCACTGGGACTTCATCAGCGTCACGTAGTAATTATTGCTTATGGTCTTACATTAGTCATCGCCGGACTTGGAATGTTCATGCTGGTAACACGCAGCGTTCAAACGTTAATAATATTCGCGTGTATTTTATTTCTTCTGCTTTTGGTTTTCAGGGCTGTCGGTGCGGTCAGATTGCAGGAGATTATAATCAGCTTGAAAAGAAAACATGAAATCGCACAGCAGACCAGGATAGAAAAAGACAAATTCGAGCAAATCGAGCTGTATTTCCGTGATGCGAGGTTCTTCGACCAATGGTGGCAGGCGGTGCGTTTTGCAGGTGAAGAAATGGGATTTATAAGGGGAAATATGCCGGTCATAAATCGAGATGGAACACGACGTATGCTTGCCTGGGAAAAAAATGATGAAGATATTGCAATGGGTGACATAGTAAAATCCACGTTAACAATTCGCGACCGCAGGTCAGACTCTCCCTTAAGCCTCGAAGTCCATGTCAACGCGAACGGCTCGCTCGAATCGGCAGGACGCCGCTTATCTCTTTTCGGAAGACTCCTCGAACAGTACAGTATTGCAAATTTGCCGAATTAACAACCCCGTATATACATTCTTAGGTGGAAAAAACAGACTATGTTCGATAATGTATTTCAAAATAAAACAGTTTTAGTAACAGGACACACAGGTTTTAAGGGGTCATGGCTTTGTATATGGCTGAAAGAATTAGGTGCGGACATTGTCGGATATGCTCTTGAACCACATACACAGAAAGATAATTTTGTTGTTACGGACTTACAACAAAATATAATTCATAATATTGGAGATATCAGAGATATATCAAAGCTTGATGCTATTTTCAAAAAGTACAGGCCCGAAATAGTATTTCATCTTGCAGCCCAGCCCATTGTTAGTCAATCATATATAAATCCGAAGGAAACATATGAGATAAATATTAACGGTACCATTAATGTATTGGAGTGTTGCAAAAACACCGATTCCGTCAGGGTGATAGTTAATGTCACAAGTGATAAATGCTATGAAAACAATGAGTGGATTTGGGGGTATCG
>CAYSHS010000025.1:0-17974 GCA_964430845.1 uncultured Pirellulales bacterium
CACCCTGGCGCGCTACAACTTCCCCTGAAGTGATAACACCATAAGTCGTATTACTCCGGCTGCCGGATTCTATTACAACAGAAGAGAAAAAAAGAGTCGTTAATAAGGCGCTTATTACTATTACGACTGTCAACGGCCCGAATAAGCCAAACCTTATCGCGGCAGCGGCGCACAAACAAAGTATTCCGAAGAAAATACACGTCAGGACGAATTTGGTTTTCAGAGAAAAATCATAATGCCAGAAAAACAAAGTCTGCAAAACTTTTTTTTCGGTATTAACAGGAACCTTATCGACCCTCTTGCTGCGCGCGAACGCGAGATTCTTTGCAATATTCTCATCGGAACCGTCGAGCTTCTCCGCCCTGCGATAATTCAAAATCGCTTTACCTATGCTGCCGTCAAGGAAATAAGCGTTGGCCAGGTTATAATACAGCCTGGAGTTTTTCACCTTTCCGTCATCTATAATTTTATTGAAATTGAGTATCGCCTTTTCATAAAACTCTTTTGCCTGGCCCTGGTCGTTTAGTGAATTTGCTTTTTGAAAATAATCGTTCGCCTGCTCGAAAAGCTCCTTCTTTTGCTCCGCCGACAAGCTCGCCCCGGCAGATGAGCCGAAACATAAGGATAAAGTAAAAACAAATATAACTAATCTTTTACACATTATTTTTTGGATTTCTTTTCAACAGTCAAAATCAAATCGATGGCTTCGTTACTCCGTTCAGTACCGACTTTCGTACTCGCCGAGGCGTAGCGTGCGGCTTCGCAATCAGCAATTATTTCTTTAAACTTTTTCGCGGCCTGAATATCACCCGATGCCTCAGTTATCACTTCACAACAGTCGTCGGAAGTAAGCGAGCCGGCAGTCCTGTCAAAGCGCTCGCCTATATATTGTTTCAATATGGACGCAAATTCCTCGATAGCTTCGGGTGAATCAACAGAAGAAATACTTTTAAGCTGACTAATCGCCTTGTGTGCTGCTGTTCGCCTGCGTTTCTGCGCTTGTTTTTCGGGAGTCGTATGAGTATAGAATTTCGTAAAAGCGCTGAATAAAAGAACAGCCAGAGGCCCGGCCCAAATCACTAAATATCCGGGACTAGTAATCGCGGCCAGGAGAGAAAAATCCTGATTCTGCAATGCGTCTATATCATGATAATTGGCAGAAAGTCCCTGCTTTATCGCTTCTACCTCCTTATTGACAGGCGCCGAGTCACTGCCCCGCAAATCCGAGGTTGTAAGTATCTTTGTCGGGGAAACTTCGAGCTTGATCGGATCGGTTTTCGCGGTGACATAAGTACCCTTTTCCGAATCGAAATAAATAAGGGGAATTGAAGGTATCTCCGTGACTTTATCGCTGTTTGCCCTGATTGTCTGAGTAAAAACCTTGAAACCATCTTCGATAGCCGGAGATGCTTTCTCGGAAGGAATCTTGAAATTCTTATCGAAATCAGGGATTTGTTCAAGCGCAGGCCATTGTACAGGTTTCAAATATTTATTGCCGCCGATTTTTATATTCAGCGTTATCGGATCGCCTACACCTACCTTCGTCGGAGTTGCGGAGCTTGTAATCGAGTATTTTCCAACCAGGCCGTAAAAACCGTCAGGCCTGCCCTGCTCAGGCAGGTTTAAAACATTAAGCTGTGCAGCTTTAGAGCTTACCATGAATCGTTTGTATTGAACACTTGAACCGAAAAAACTTCCGCCAAAGAACGAATCCATCGGATCAGTAGTACGCCCTACCGCAACATCAGCGGATACGGTAGTTGGCTCGACATCAATAAGGCCGGAACGCTTTGGAATCAGGACCTTACTGAAAGTAAGCAGGATTGCGTCTTTTCCACTATGTGTCGTTCGATATTGACTGACAAGGACAACGACACCATTACCAATCTGGAATTGCTTCGCCTGCGGATTCGTGGTATCAGGATCTTCGAGATAAAAATCATCGCTTGTAAATACAGGAACATTTAAACTAAAATCACCAATATTAGCCATGACGTAAAATTTTACAGTCATGATTACAGGCTGGCCAACGTAGCACTGCTTCTCTGACAGCTCAACTTCTAAATCGAGCTGGTTGGTATTGCCAGGTTGTAAAATACTTACTTGCACAGGATTCGTCTGATAACGTTTGCCATCGATTGTTACAGTCACGGACGGTAATTGTATCCGGCCAGCCTGGTTTGCTGTAAGCGAATATGTCATAACAATATATTTGCTTGTAGTCACTTTGTTATTAATAATTTGAGTAGAGCTTTGCGTCCTGTTGCCTGTGCTCCTGGGATTATATTGCTGTAAAACACTCATGTCGGCCTGCCCCGCCGCTTCCGCGCCTTCAATTACGATATAATAACCAAAACTTTCGCCGACATAAATATCGTTCGATGACTCGACTTGAGCAGAAACACGCACCTGGGCAAACGCACTTCCCGGAAGCAGCGTTAATATAAACAATGCTGTAAAGCTATTTTTCAATATCTTTTGCATATACTACCAGTCCTTGTCAACCTTTTGATAAGTGCTTGGCTGAAGCGCCTGTCTTTGCTGCCTGTCTCTCTGTTCTTTGTCGAGTATCTGCTGTGCTGTAGTATCAGGCGCCGCCGAAGCCTGAGATTGCTGGTCCTGTGATTTCTGCGCCTGGTTTTGATCCTGGTTCCGGCTTTGCTCCGTTTGTTTCTGTTGATTCTGATTATTTCCTGTCTGCTGCTGTTGCTGTTTATCACCCTGAGATAACTTTTCAAGAGCTTTTTCAAGATGCTCGCTGGCTTTATCCTGGGATTGCCTTGCATCATTAGCATCTGAATTTTGCAATTGATCGGCAGCATCTTTCTGATTATTTGCAGCTTGTTCGACCTCCTGTGCGGCCTGCTGTATCTGGGATGATGAAGGATTATTTGGGTCCTGCTGATTCATTTCATTTGAAGTTTGCCGTGCCTGGTTTTGCAGTTGTGACTGTTCCTGTGCCTGTTCCTGGTAATCCTGCGAAGCCTTTTGCTGATCAATCTGCTGCTTATCAAGCTGGTCTTTAGTCTGCTGAGTCTGCAGGGACAGAGCTTTCTGCTTGTCAAGAAGCTCTTTTACTTTGTCCTGCATTTCTTTCTGTTTCTGCGCCTGCTGCTCCTGCTGCTTTTTTTGTTTGTTTATCTGGTCAATAATATCTTTAATAGTCAGACGGGCAACTTCGATGTTTTTCGCGGCGTTTTGATTATCAGGCTGAATTTCCAGCGTCTGTCTCCAATTAACAATACTGTTCTGAAAATCATCGAGTGCTTTCTGCAAATCGGAATCTTTCTGCTTCGAGCCTTGCTCGAAATAGCAATTGCCAAGATTGTATTTTGAACTGGCAACAAGGGACATATCCCTGCTTTCAGAGGCAACCTGCCTGTAAAGGTCCATCGCTTTATCGAAATCTTCCAGTTTAAAATAGCTGTTCGCCTTGTTGAACTTAGGCTCCAAAACCTGCGGCTTATCGACAAGAGCCTGGTCGTACTTCTCAATTGCTTTATTGAACTTGCCATCTTGATATAGATTGTTTCCCTGCTCTACTAAAGTACGCGCAGAGCCCGCCAGAGCAGCCTGAGCGACACTAAAAAACAAAATTAGTAATGTCAAAATTTTAGTTCTTTTTACATTCACTTGTCAGTGTCTCGAAAATAAGTAAAATCAATCCAAGAGCCAGAAATATCTGGAATCTTTCATCATACCTAATCATCGTTGCCGATTCAAGCTCCCGTTTCTGCGCCGAGGCAATAACATCGTTATAAATCGCGCCCAAATCCATTGTAGTTCCGGGCTTGACCGACAAATATTTTCCACCATTTGTAGCATATACGATTTTCATCAGCAAATCACTACCAAGTTTTGACCATACTTCCTTCCCATCGTATTTCAGGAAAGTTTTTTCACCGTTCGGTCCTGTAATTGGTATCCGGGAACCCTGCTGGTCGTCTCCAAGACCTATTGCGATTATCCGGATTCCATCTTCAGCCGCCTTGGCCGCCGCCTGCTCGGCAAAACTTTCGTCCCCCTTGTGCTCTTCGCCATCGGTTATGAGTATAATATCCTTAAACTCCCTGCTCTGCTTGTCGAATACCTCATCTGCGGCTTTGCGAATCGCATCACCTATCATCGTACCTCCCCTGCTGGTGCTTTCCGTCGATATGTCTGCAAGCACCATTCGCACGAAAGCGTAGTCCTGAGTCAGGGGACATTTAACTGTGCTGTTACCTGCAAATGTAACTATTGCAACCCTGTCGCCCTGTAATTTTTCAAGCAGGTCCCTGACCGCGATTTTGGAGCGTTCGAGCCTGCTGGGCTTTATATCTTCAGCTAACATCGAGCGAGAAGTATCGAGCAAGATACAGATGTCACGACCCTGCTGTTTAATCTTCTCGGCCTGCGGATTCCACTTAGGCTCCGTCAGGGCAATCACGATACTTACAAAAGCGCTAATCAACAGAACAGCCTTGAATACCTGCCTGTTAAAACTGACGGAACTGTTTATCTTTTTCAGCATTTCAGTGCCGGCTAACATTTTCAAAGCCCTGGATTTCTGCCAGAAATACCAGATGTAGGCCGGTATCAGAATTACCGGTACAGCGAATAACAGCCATAACGCCTTGTCGTTTCCAAGATTCATATCAAATGTCTCTTACGGTATCTTGCGGAATATCGTACAACTTGCTAAAATCTCCAATGTTAAAATCAATAGTGCCGTCAATGTCCATGGGCTGAAAAATTCGGCATACTGAGTATATTGAATAGACTTAACTTCGGTTTTTTCCAGCTTATTTATTTTTTCTACAATTTTATGAAGCGTCTGGGCATCGTCGGCGCGTCCATAAAAACCACCTGTTTTTTCTGCAATGTTCCTGAGCAGTCCTTCATCGAGACTTTGGCCGCTGGGTATTTTATAATTGCCAAGCGGAGTTTGAATTGTCGTATAAGCTTCCCCGGAACCAATGCCAATCGTATATATTTTTATTCCCCACCTGGCAGCCAGGTCGGCAGCCGCCATCGGGTCGTACTGGCCGGCATTATTAATTCCGTCTGTTAGCAGAATAATAATTTTACTTTTAATCTTGAAGCCGCTGTCATCATCGCTCGATATCTGTTCACCTGCTTCTGAGAGCTTCTTCTTTCTCTGCCGGAACTCTTCTTCAGCTTTTTGGAGTCTCGCGGCTGCAAGTGCAATTCCATCGCCTATTGCAGTGCCGTCTTCGTTTCTGGAATTAACAATTTCCGTCTTTTTCAAAAACTCAAGCAGGACATTGTGGCTTAGCACCATCGGGCATATCGTATCGGCATATCTCGCGAAAGTTACCAACCCTATCAAGTCACTGTCCCTTCCCGTTAATCCTTTTTTGTCACCTTCGATAAAATCCGAAAGAACCCTTTTTACGACGTCAAAACGATTAAGTGTCTGGCCGTAATAATCCATTTCAGTCTGCATACTGCTCGAGCGGTCTGCGACAACCTCCATCGCTACTCCTTCAGCGGAAATCTCGGAAAGAACTGTGCCTTTTCTCGGCCTGGCAAGTGCGATTATCAATAAAGCCATGCAAATATACCTTGCGGCTGACATTAAAGGCCGCAGTCGCTGTCTCAGCGAGACAGAGCAATTCCGCATGTCACGCAAGCTCGAAAACTTCAGCGCAGCGTGACGTTTCCTGCGATGATTAAAATACATCATCGCGGGTATAAGAAATAATAACAGTAATATCCATTTCGAATAAAACTGCATCTATGCACTCCCTGCTTCAACTACTTCTTCGATTTTTGTTCCTGTTACGTCGATTTTCTTTTCTTCAGATTTTGTTTTTTCAATAAACTTCTTTACCAGGTCGAACATCGCCTGTATTTGCTCGTTTGTCGGATTATATTTCGCGAATTTTACCATATCGCAGTGATTCAGAAATTCACCGAGGCTCTCCTTATCGGAAATTGAGAGCAGTGTCGAATATTGTATTTCAGATAAAAACTCTTCTGTCGTTCTCTCCGGCGCTCTTAAATCGAAACGATGCTCGATGTAATGCCGCAGAATGTCACTGATTCCTTCGTAGAACTCTTTAATTTTCCCGGCTTCTACCAGGTTCTGCCTTACAAGCACACGCAGGCGCTCGTATGCAATCTCATGTGCAGGTCTGAAAATTCTCACCAGCTCTTTTACGCGTTTGCGCTTAAAATAAAATATTGCGCCACCCGCAGCAACAACAATCACAGCGACGGATAAAATCCATATCCACATATACGAGGCTTGTTTTGGGATATCGACTACGCCTGCAATATCCGAAATTTTCAGGTCTGCACGCTGCTCGCCCAAAAGAGAAGCAACTTCGATTTCGACAGGTTCCGTTGTGCGCTTATATTGATTTTCCTGCGGATTGTTCACATCGTGGAACTCGAACGTAAAAGCAGGTATCGGAAAAGTGCCGGACAGGAAAGGTTCAAGACGATATTGATACGTACGTACAATATTGTTATTCGGGTCGAGCCTGTCAGGCAGGTTTTTCCAATCGACAATGCCGAAATTTTCAAGCATCTCATCGACTTTGGGCATATTAACATCATAATTCGGGTCGATATCTGCCTCAAGCTCAAGCTCGAATGTATCCGCGATTGTTATTTTCGATTTGTCTATTCGCACATGAGCGGTCAAAGGTCCCCACTCGTACTCTTTGTCAATCTCAAATGTTTTTTTGCCGGTTGTGCTGTCCTTGTTTTTTTCACAGCCAATACAAACAAACAGCAAGCCTGCCGCAAGCACAGAGACTATCAATATATTCGTATTCTTTTGTCTGGTTTTACTTGTCATTACTATCCTGAACCGCAGGTGTAAATACAGATGTATGAAGGATAACATCATATTTATCCATCAATTGTTTTATAAACGCCTGCTGCACATCACTGCTTTTACTGTTTATAAGCTCCGAAGTCACCTGATCTTTTACCTCATCGAAGGTTTTTTGCCTGGGGACTGAATTCGGGTCGTCCTTTTTCGCAGGCTCAACATATTTATCCTTGTTTGCCTGATAATATGTCTGCAAGTCTGTTCCTGTAACATTTATCTTATCTGCCAGCTCATCGTTCATTAGCTGCCGGCTGAGAACCTGGCGTGTTACTTCATCGAGCTGCGTTTTAACTTCAGGTTCATTAGATAAGTTTTGTTCAAGCGCATCGCGATACAAGATTTCCTGTGCGAGCCATGATTGCAAAAACTTCGATTTTTCTGAAGGCGTCTTGTACTGCTCAAGAAGTTTCTTCTTCTGCTCGTTTAGCTGGTCGGTTGTCATAAAAGATTTTACCGGTGCAAGCTGGATATCAATCGTTTGCTCGATTAATCCATCGAGGTCAGCCTGTGTTATTTTTTCCGGGCCTATTTCAGCAACAACTTCAGAGCCTGCCTTTTCAGCCGGCTTGAAACTCGTCCTGTCCATCAGCTCGTATCGAAGAGCGGAAAATTTACCAAGTTTCTCAAAACAATCCTTTATATGAGCATTTATTTGCGGCTCTAAATCGGAAATCTTAGCGACAGTCTCGCTTCGATAAAAATACTCGATAGCTTCGTCATACATATTCGCTTTTTCATATAACCAAGCAACCTGGAAAAGTCCCGTAGCACGTTCGTTGTCGGACAATTTCGCATTCGAAAGATACTCCTGCCAAAGAGCTGCGGCTCTCGTATATAAATTACGCGATGCCAGCCTGGATGCAAGGTCCTTCAACTGCTCGGGTGCAAGCGATGTTTTGGCATTGCCCGGCAATAAATTATTTTCCGACGGTTTCCTGAGAAGATTCAAAGATGTTAAACCAATTAAAATTAAAATCAGAATTATCGTAACATAAGCTGTAAAAGAAGTCTTTGCTTTTTTTTCAGGCAATGAAAAATCAAGTTTATTTTCCATAAATTCTTCCTTGTAGAAAAA
The DNA here is from genome assembly GCA_964430845.1 of uncultured Pirellulales bacterium. Taxonomy (GTDB): domain Bacteria; phylum Planctomycetota; class Phycisphaerae; order Sedimentisphaerales; family Anaerobacaceae; genus JAFGPS01. Next base: position 7,923 of record CAYSHS010000025.1, read on the forward strand.
TAGTGGGCACAGCCCACCCTACAAAATTTTTATCTGCGTCTGTGTCTCATGTGAAAAAACCGAACCAAATCCTGGATGTAAGGCTTGTCGGTACTTATATTAATACTGTCAACGTTAATAGACCTGAATGTGCTTTTTAATTCATCTGACTGTCTTTGTGATGAGCCGCTGTACTGCCTCCTGAATTTATTCGACGACGTATCGACGAGGATAAGCTCACCTGTCTCGGCATCGGTAAATTCGATTAATCCTACATTCGGCAATGCAATTTCAGCAGGGTCGCGAACAGGCACAGCGATTACATCATGCCTTTTATTGAGCAGGCTCAGTGACTTCTTGAAGTCGGACTCGATAAAATCGGAAACCAGGAAAACAGTCGCTTTCTTTCGTATGACCCTTGCAAGATAATCCAGGGCCTCGTTAATATTGGTTTTTCTTTTGGGCATTTTGAAGTACAGCAGCTCTCGAATCAGCCTTAGCATATGGCTGATTCCCTTCTTGGGCGGGATATACAATTCTATCCTGTCGGAGAAAATCAGCAGACCTACCTTATCATTATTTTTCGCAGCGGCGAATGCCATGACCGCACAAAATTCCGCGGCAAGCTCGTTTTTGGCCTTGTTCACAGTCCCAAAATCTCCCGAAGCGCTCAAATCGACAGCGAAAATAACCGTCATTTCCCTTTCTTCGACAAATCGCTTGATGTGAGCCTTGCCGGTTCGCGCGGTAACGTTCCAGTCTATTGTCCTGATGTCATCGCCCGGGGTATATTCACGCACTTCATCGAACTGCATCCCCCTGCCTTTGAAGACACTTTCATACTGACCTGCGAAACTGGCATCAACCATTCGGGAGGTGTATATCTGAATCTGCCTTATTTTTTTTATTAATTCAGCCGGTATCATAGTTCGTCGCTTGTCACTCGTGACTCGTCACTCGAAATACGAGCCACGAAACCCAAGTCACGAGTCACTTTTTTAAGGTACTTCAATATTGTCGAAAATCGTTTTTATAATATCTTCACTGGTTTTATCTTCAGCTTCAGCTTCGTAGCTGATAATCACCCTGTGACGAAGCACATCGAAGCCAATGCTTTTTACATCCTGCGGCGTGACATATCCCCTCTGCTGGATGAAAGCATGCGCTTTTGCGGCTACCGCAAGATAAATTGTCGCCCTGGGTGATGCGCCGTAATTTATAAAGTTGCCTAATTGTATTCCGTATTTTTCAGGCTCCCTCGTAGCGCAGACGATATTGACGATATAATCCCTGACCTTCTCGTCGATGTATATTTCATCTACAACAGAGCGAATTTCTGCAATCCGGTCAGGATGCATCACCGGCTTAATATCGAACTTCGTGCTCGTACTTGCCATCCTGTCGAGAATTTTGCGTTCATCGTCTTTGTTCGGGTAATCGATTTTAAGCTTCATCATAAACCTGTCAAGCTGGGCTTCGGGAAGGGGATAGGTTCCCTCCTGCTCGATAGGATTCTGTGTAGCAAGCACAAGAAATGGTTCTGGAATAGGGAAACTCTCTTCGCCAATCGTAACCTGTCTTTCCTGCATGGCTTCCAGCAAAGCACTTTGCACTTTGGCAGGTGCCCTGTTTATTTCGTCGGCTAATATGATATTGGCAAAAACAGGTCCCTTGCGCGTGTAAAATTCCCCATCCGACTGCCTGTAAATCTGGGTTCCAATCAAATCAGCCGGAAGTAAATCGGGTGTGAATTGTATCCGCCTGAAATCTGCGTCAATCGCGCGGGCGAGAGTTGTCACCGCCAATGTTTTTGCCAGGCCCGGGACACCTTCCAACAAGATATGACCATTCGCCAGAAGGCTTATCAACATTCTCTCTAACATATATCTCTGGCCAATAATTACCTTATCAATTTCCCCGAACAGAGCACGTACGAATTCGCTTTTCTCCTGTACGAGGTTTCCTATCTGCTTGACATCAATAGCCATAAAAAAGTTCTCCTAAAATACGCGCCAAATCGGTAAATTTCTCTGAATGCGTCAAGCCGGCTTGCGGCCGTTGCACATTCAAGCCTCTAAAGTTAAGTTATACGTTTTATATCTAAAAAACGTTCGGATTATGTCAAAAAAAATAATAAATTCAAGCCTTATTTTTTTGAATAATTTTTAATAATAAGCTTTCCCATTTCACAAAAGCCTGAATCTTTTTTCAGCATTTAGTTTTCAAAAAAAACATTATCGGACAATCACTAATTCTTGTTTTTATTTCCTGTCATCAAACCAGCCCATGCGAATTTTTTCAGTTGAATTTACTCTCGGGATATAAGGTTTAATATCCAGGACAGGTGTGCCGTCAACCATATCTATACCCGAAATATTGAGCAGATTATCCTCGATGCTTTCAAGACGAACAACGGTCAAGCCAATGGGATTCGGCCTGTGCGGGCTGTGTGTCGCAAAAACACCATGCTCTCTATTATCGAAAGGCGGGTGCGCTTTAAGGCTCGGATTTTTCGACAAATGCAGATGAAATATCACTTCGATATGACTAAATCCATCCAAATCCGCAAGACCAGCCGTAAATTCGCCGAACATTTCTATCTGACCTTTCGATTCAGATGAAATATCAGCCGGACAAGGCACATCTGCAGGATTCTTAAAAGGTGAGTGAATAATACCAATAGGTTTAAAGTGAACTGTTTTCATTTCAACTCACCTGCTTAGAATAAAAAATATGCTTTTGTTATAATTTAATGTCTCCAGACAAGCCCCAAAGCAACGACATCATCAGTACTCGTAATTTGGTATTCGAGATTCAGTTTCAGCTCAGCAGGCAAATGTACCCGGAATCCGATATAACCTCCGATATAAGTCTTATTACTGATGTCATATTTTTCAGACAATCCAGGTGTGGGTGACAATTCTTTATACTTCTGCTCGCCATCCTCCAGGTACACAAAAGGCCCGCCGTACATGAATAATGAATCCATCAATTGATAATTTGCACTTCCTGCAATGAAAATTTGTAAAAGCTTGATGTCCGCATCTCCTGTCCTTGCTAATCTTGTCCAATCGCCGTTAGTATCGAACCAGTTGGCCTGGGCCTGAATGCCAAACTTTAATAAATAATACTCTAAAATAGTAGCTTTAGCTCCGAAACCGCAGTTATAACCATCCAAGTCCAATTTTCGATTATTTTCCGATTCTTTAATTGTTGTAGAACCCAAACGAGTGAATACTTCAAACGAATCTGAAATGCCGTACCCGACTCTTCCTGATATAGTCTGCATTTTCATTTCAACTACGCTAAAGTCAGACTGGGCGGCACTGCCGCTTTTAAAATCGAAATCCAGGCCGAGCTTGCTGTAAGAATAATCTGCTCCGAATTCCCAGTGACCTTCAGACAATTCGGCATTCGACGGACCGAGCATATCCAGGGCAAAAACATTAGAACAACATATTCCAACTACAAAACAAATCCATTTTAATTGTAAAACTCTCATTCTCATAACGATCTCCTTTCTCCCACCCTCATTTCAGGATTTACCAAAAGTATCAGCTCAGCATACGCAGCCGGCCCAAACCTGTAATAGCCTATCGAAATAAGCCTTGATAACCGGATATAATCCAAAATTTCCCATTACAACGGCTAAAAATTACACTTATATCTTCAAGATACCGAAAAATCTACAAAATTCACTTCTTTATGTCAAAAAATCCTTACAATAAATAAGATATATGTATTTGCAGTTTCATACATAAATATCCGCATTTTTTTCAAAATTTTCATAGTCTGCAAGCTTGAGTAATTCCGATAAATAAAATATAAACTTAAGAATACATTTATACTATGTTTTTTCGGCGAAAAAATTATTTAGCCCGGAGCAATAATAATGAAAAAAACACTTATGGCAATTACCTGCGGAATTATCATATTTTTAATAATCGGGGCAATTATTGCGTCGAACTTGGATGAAAAGATAAATATTCCTAATCAGGAAACCAACCCGGACATATCAGGCAAATCAAATAAGAACCAATCCAAAAGTCTTATCGGAACATGGATTAAATATAAAATACAACAGGAAGGTCATGTATTTCCGGGGGATAAAAATTGGCAGCTTACTGTAACATTCGATAGCGATGGTCGATTTACCTGGAATTCCAAACGAAAAGACAAGAGCGGAAAAACTATCGATGAATCCTTAACCGGAACATACACATTAGAAAGAGGATTTTTGGTCAGCTATCACTTCGACAAACCATCGAATCAGGCTTTGATATGGCTGCCTGAATTTTTTGCTTTCTGGCCAAACCAGCTTCTTGGCCGGCATACCTTCGGATTTGGAGATGACTATTTGTGTCTCGGTAATGACGGCCATAAAACATGGATATATTTGAAAAGAAATGATTCAAATATCTGAAGTTGCACTACGATGTTTCACGCTTTTGTCAACATAATCGTGAAAATCCTCTAAAAATATACGTTTTTTCACGGTTTTGAAGACATTTCTCGTTTTTTAATGTTATTCCTTTTCTTTATTCTGCTTTTCGATAATCTATCGATGTGGCATAAATATCCATTACCTTCTGATAGAAATTGCGCTCACTGCTGCGAATATCTCGAATCCGCTGGAGCAGTTCCTCGAAATAGCGGCTTCTGCCGCCCTGCTGTTTCAGCCGTTCATCATCAAGCGTAAAGCCCTTGATAATATATTCCCGCAGCCGCTGCGTCGCCCATATACGAAACTGCGTGCCGCGAAGGGACTTAACACGGTATCCCACGGAAATAATAACATCGAGATTGTAATGCTGGGTATCGTAGGTTTTTCCATCAGCGGCAGTTATCCGGAAATTCCGGATAGCTGAATCTGCACTTAATTCGCCTTCATCAATAATGTTTTTTATCCGACTCAAAACTCAACACTATTTAAAAGTCTTTCGGGGCAATATCAAAGTTCTCGAATCACCATTTTGTTGACGTAAACAAAATAGTCTGCAAAAACATAGAAACGGTCTAAACGCAAATTTCCTCAGTTGGTCTGCCGGGGATTTCATCCCATACTCTGCCATCCAGCATACGGCCTCTTTTCTTTTTATTAAAGCCACCCCACTGTTTAAAGAAAAACGGGACATTCTGCTCTACGCATTGTTCTCTGATATTTCTGACCCAATCCGCCTCCATCGGCCTGGCCCCCGGCCCAGATTCTCCACCAACTATGACCCAGTCAATACCGCTGAGGTTTATCTCCGGTAGTGGACCCAGCAATGGCTCAATGGAAAGAAATTTCACCTTCGCTCCACAATTACGTAAATCATCAATACGGTAAGTATAATTTAAAGCTTCAACTGTTACACCCATCCAAATATGGTCCGACCAAGGCAACTGTGAGTTAAGTTGTACCATACGTGATGATCGTTTAGTTAGAATCTGAAAAATATGCCAGTTTGCCTGCCTCATAATCTCGAATAAGTGTTTAATACAATGTGATGGCACTTGTTTATGAAAAAGGTCGCTCATGGAGTTGACAAAAATTACTTGTGGCTTTTTCCATCTTAACGGCAGGTCAAAAGACAACTCGTGAATTGCTATATTAAAACCATTAGCATAGTTCGGTTGTCCCATAGCCTTCAGACGCTTTGCCATGCGCTCGGCGTAACAATTTCTACAACCGGAACTAATTTTAGTACACCCTGTAATCGGATTCCATGTAGATTCAGTCCATTCTATTTTGGAATCGGCTCCCATTTATATATTCCTTATTAAATGTTCTGCAATTTTAATAGCTATTGGTGCTCCCTTTGGATTTCCAACAGCAAAGAAAAAAAGAAACAAAGGGCTTTTTCTGCTATTATATAGGATTTTTGGAGTTCTTGCAACTCCATAGAATATCCCTCTAAGTCGTTCATTGTAAAATTCTGCAATTTTATCAAAATTGCATGCTTTAAATATTACCTCTTCTGACTTACCAAAGATATCATTTAAAGTCCGGGTTGTGTAAAAGTTTTGAAACCATTCTTTTGTACCAAAAATCTTATTCAAACAATTATAAAAAATTTTTTGTGCGTCTTTGGCTAATAGCCTATTAACTGCCATAACCGGAAAAAGTATCCAAATGTCAATACATTGGGTTTTTGCAACTGCCTCAATTGTCACCCAATCAACTTCTGTGGCAAATGGATCAAGAAATAAAACTGCTCGAGTTTCTTTCCAATTTTCATTAACACAATAACTTTGAATAAATTCATTGGCATCTTTTTGTTCTATTTGAATTTGTCTTGCTTTATCAGAATATTCATCTCTTAATTTTTTTAACTCATTAATTTTGTTTTCATTATTTTCAATAAAAATATATTTATCGAATGAAGGATTCGCCTCAAGTGATAATTTTGCCGAACCTTTAAGGAACTGTTCTTCTTCCTTCTGAAATTCTTCAAAGAAAACATTATTATATTGTTTTTTTCGTTTTTGGCGATATCCCGTTCCTGCAAAAGCATCTATATATACTCTTTTGAAGGGTTTGTTTTTTAATGCAGTGTTATATGCTTCGAGATACTTTTTTAGAATTTTAAGTTTTTTCTCTTTCCAGCTACCGCCGAAAAGTTGTTCCGTTAATTTATCAGTAACCACTTTCTTTCCCTCTATTCTACCTTATGCTATCTCTTTTTCACCATATCTTACGAAATCCTAAAATTCCTATTTATAAGAACTTCCCGCGAAAAACCAAAATAGCACTTCAAATAACGAAAATCAAGGAGAAATTCGGGCAAATTAATACATCATTCCAGCCGGAGGCGGTTTTGCCGATTATAGCATCATACGGTGTAATTTAATTATGCCTAAATTTTTATTAAAAATCCGCTTGCAAGGTCTGTAATTACGTATATAATACCTGTATTGTAACGCGGGCGTAGCTCAGTGGTAGAGCGTCACGTTGCCAACGTGAATGTCGTGAGTTCAAGTCTCATCGCCCGCTTTTAAGGATTTACCCAAGGATGGGCCTCTTTAAATGCAATTATCGCATAAAGAACCCATATAGTATCGGTGAGTTACCGGCTAAAAGTAGTTTGGCGTTGGTCTCCGGTACGTTTAGGCCGGGCCGGAATCTTCGTTTGAGATGACTGCCTGACCGGAATCGTGAACCGGGCTAAGGGAAACGCAAAGTCGGGTATGAAAATCGTGTCCGCAGAGCGTTTTACCTGATGCCTTTTTTGTTTATAAAAAAATGTTATCTTCAAAATTTTTTAATATAGCTTAGAATGTAAAAGAATAATTCAGGAGCAAGAATATGGCTGACGAAGAAAAGCAGCAGGATGAAATTACAGAAGAACAGTCCGAACCATCAACAGAAGAAAATATCGAAGAGCTAAAGGAAGAGCCGACAGAAGAATCTCCGGAAGAAGATTCAGAGGAAACTTCTGAAAAAGAGCCTGAGATTCCGAATATAGTTACAATCGAAGAGGCAGGGCCCTGTAAAAAGAAAGTAATCATCGAAATACCTCGTGAAAAAATCGAAAAAGCGATAGATTCCCAGTATGAGGAGCTTCGCAGGGATGCGATAGTTCCGGGTTTTAGAAAAGGACGAGCGCCCCGAAGGCTTCTTGAAAAAAGGTTCGGCAAAGAGGCAAACGATGCAATTAAAGCAAAATTATTGGGTGATGCGAGCCAATCCGCACTTGCAGATAACGATTTGAAGGCTTTAAGTGAGCCGGATGTAAATTTCGATGAAATAAAACTGCCCGATGAAGGTCCTATGACGTTTGATTTTATCGTCGAGGTTCGACCGGAATTCGAGCTTCCAGCGCTTGAAGGCATCCCCGTTTCCAAGACAAAACTGGAGGTTACAGATGAGCAAATCAATGGTGAAATCGAGCAGATGCAGCGATGGGCAGGTATTTGGACACCCCGTAAAGATGAAGCGGCAGAGCCTGACGACCAGGTGATCGCTGATGCGATACTTAAGGTCGAAGATGTTGAGGAAGCAGAAAAGTTAGACAATATCGAGATTTATGTGCGTAAAAACGGCTTTGTAGGACAAATCCCTGTTGAAAATCTCGACGATGTCCTGACAGGTGCAAAAGCCGGAGAAACAAGACAAACAAGCATTGAAGTGCCCAAAACTTACTATAAAGAGGAATACCGGGGCAAAAAAATTGATATCCAAATTGATGTCAAAGACATTAAATGGCTCAAATCGGCTGAATTGGATGAGAGCTTTCTGCAGAGAATCAATGTCGAAAGCGAAGACGAGCTGCATGAGCAAATCCACGATAAACTGCAAAAAAGGCTCGAATCGCAGATACAAAATGAAATGAGCGAGCAAATCTATCAATATTTGCAGGACAATACAGATTTCGATTTGCCTCTCGATGTCGTCGCACAGCAGGCGGATTCTGTGCTTCGCAGGCAATATATTAACCTGATGATGAGGGGGCTTTCCCGCGAGCAGATTAATCCGCAAATGGAGCAGCTCCAGGCCGGAAGTGAAGAGCAGGCAAAAACACAGGTAAAAATATTCTTCATTATGGACAAAGTCGCTGAAAAACTCGATATAAGTGTCAGCGAGCCTGAGATTAATGGCTATATTGCTAAATTGGCTATGGAGCGGAACCAGCGTCCCGAGAAATTGAGGGAGCAAATGGAGCATGACGGCTCGCTCGCCCAGTTGGAACTGGAAGTACGCCAGGAAAAGTGTATTACAAAATTGCTCGAATCCGCGAAAATAACTGAGAAAAAAGCAGAAAAAACAAAGCCAAAAGAAGAAAAAACCAGTAAAAAGAAGGCCGCTCCAAAAAGGACTAAAAAGAAAAAAGAAGAACAATAAGTCAAAAAACCGATATACAAAAAAACGCAATACGAAAAATGGTCCGAGTTTTATAAGGAAATAATGAATGTTGAGTGAGCACAGAACAAGTAATATGGATATATTCAATCAATACGGTGGCGGCGGCGGAGCCTACCAGCGTTACCGCCAGATGAGCCTGGACGATATGCTCTTAGAGAACCGCATCGTTTTCCTGATAGGCGAAATTTCATACGCCAGAGCAGCCGAGGTTATTATGAAAATGCTGTATCTTGACAACCTCAAGCGAAACAGTGAAATCGCCTTATATATAAATTCTCCGGGAGGCAGCGTGGATGATACGATGGCGATTTACGATACGATTCGTTTCGTTCGCTCGCCGGTAGCTACATATTGCATCGGCAGAGCAGAATCCGGCGGTGCGATAATCCTTGCAGCCGGCACGAAAGGCAAACGATTTGCCCTGCCGCACGCGAAAATCATGCTGCACCAACCCTGGGGCGGCGTAACCGGCCAGGCTGCTGATATTAAAATTCAGGCCGAGGAAATCCTCAAAGCTAAAACCATGATAAACCAAATTCTCGCTGAGCATACAGGCCAGCCGGTAGAGAAAATCGCGACAGAAACTGAAAGAGACAGGTACATGAGCGCCGAAGAAGCACTCCAATACGGCCTGATCGATGAAGTGCTCCACCAGGAAGAAATTAAAAAAGAAAGCAAAGAAGAAAAGAAAGAATAGTTATGAGTGTAAACCAGAATTTAGTACCGATTGTAATCGAAAAGAGCGGCAGAACCGAAAGAGCTTACGATATATATTCAAGGCTTCTAAGAGACAGGATAATCTTTCTCGGGGGTCCCATCGATGACGAAACAGCGAATTTAATCGTCGCTCAAATGCTCTTTCTGAGTAATGAAGACAGCAAAAACGACATTCATTTCTATATTAATTCACCGGGAGGAGCAATCACAGCAGGTATGGCTATCTATGATACGATGCAATTTCTGCGCTGTGACGTAGCGACATATTGCGTTGGACTGGCTGCGAGCATGGCTTCGGTTTTACTGACAGGCGGAAAGGAAAACAAACGATTCATGCTTGCCAACAGCAAAGTTCTTTTGCATCAGCCTCTTATTTCCGGTCAGCTTATAGGACCGGCTACCGACCTGGAAATCGAAGCAAAGGAAATAATCCGGACAAGGTCACGTTTGTATGAGATATTATCGAAACATACCGGCCAGCCGGCAGATAAAATCGAAAAAGACTCCGATA